>JBKJYB010000431.1:0-3412 GCA_046716045.1 Nitrosospira sp. | reverse complement strand
CCGGTATGCAAATAAAGTGGCATGAAAATGCCATTGATGATCTTGTCTCGTTGCGGCAATACATTGAACTGGATAACTCACATGCCGCGCAACGCATAGGCGGCAAAATTCTTGAGTGTGTCAAATTGCTCAAGGAACACCCGTTGCTCGGCAAAGCCGGGCGCATCCACTCTACCCGCGAACTTGTCGTGACCGGCACGCCCTTCACCATCGTTTACTTGCCCCAGCCTGATTCAGTCACCATTCTGCGGGTTTTCCACCAGATGCGGCAGTGGTAACGATTATCCCGATCCCACCCATTTTTTGCTGCTGATCCAATCCAAATACTGAACAGAGATAACAATAGGACACTCATTGAGCCAGCTACTCATCAACGACTATCTCAAGCAGCTCGATATCATCAGGAAAATTAGCGGCAGCGCACGCGAAACCATCGTGCGCGAAGCTTTCAAGGATTTGCTCAAGAACTGGGGCCGCCAGCAGAATCTGGTATTTCTGGCTGAATATCCGGTCAAAACCGCGACCAGAACCAATATCGCCGTCGATGGCGCCTTGCTGCACGAACTGCGTATGCCGTTGGGCTACTGGGAAGCCAAGGACGCGAACGATGATCTTGATGATGAGATTGTCAAAAAATTCAGAAAAGGCTACCCGCAGGACAACATCATTTTCTCGGATGACGTAATCGCTGTTCTGGTGCAGCACAAAAAAGAAGTCCTGCGCTGCGACATGACCGACACCGCCAGATTGTCCCAACTGCTCGCGCTTTTCTTCACCTTCGAGCGGCCTGAAATTGCCAGTTTCCGTGCTGCAGTGGCGCAGTTCAAGACCGATCTGCCCGCCGTATTGCAAGCTCTGCGCGAAATGATTGAACGCGAGCATACCGCCAACGCCAACTTCCGCAACGCCGAACAGAAATTCCTCATCCATGCACAGGAAGCCATCAACCCCGGTTTGACGGATGCCGATGTGCGCGAAATGCTGATCCAGCACATCCTCACCGAAGAAATCTTCGCCAAGGTGTTTGATGACCCTGATTTTCACCAGAAAAATAACGTGGCGCGCGAATTATATGCGCTGGAAGAAAAATTTTTTACTGGCAGCCTGAAAAAACAGACCCTCAAAGGACTGGAGACCTACTACGCCGCCATTCGTGCCGCTGCCGCGCAAATCTCCAGCCACAATGAAAAACAAGCCTTTCTCAAAGTCATCTACGAAAATTTTTACAAGGTTTATAACCCCAAGGCAGCGGACCGCCTGGGCGTGGTCTATACGCCGAACGAAATCGTTCGTTTCATGATCGACGGGGCCGATTGGTTGACGGAAAAGCACTTTGGCAAGAATCTGATCGACAAGGATGTTGAAATTCTCGATCCCGCAACCGGCACCGGCACTTTTATCTGTGAAATGCTGGAACATTTTCGTGGTCAGCCTGCAAAACTCAAATATAAATACCTCAACGAACTATATGCCAACGAAATGGCCATCCTGCCCTACTACGTGGCCAACCTTAACATTGAAGCGACCTACGCGGCGATCACGGGTAACTACGAAGAATTCCCCAATCTGTGCTTCGTGGACACACTGGACAATATAGGTCTGCACACCGCCGCCAAGGGTACTACCGCTAATTTATTCGGCAGCGTCAGCGAAGAGAACGTCGCCCGCATTAAACGGCAAAATAGCAAACGCATCAGCGTGATCATTGGCAACCCTCCATACAACGCCAACCAGCTCAACGAAAACGACAACAATAAAAACCGTGAATACCCCGAAATCGACAAACGCATCAAGCAGACTTACATTGCCGAGAGTACCGCGCAGAAAACCAAGCTCTATGATATGTATGCCCGCTTCTTTCGCTGGGCCAGCGACCGGCTGAGCGAAAACGGTGTACTGGCATTTGTGACCAACCGTAGTTTTATCGAGAGCCGCACTTTCGATGGCTTCCGGAAAACGGTAGCGCAGGAGTTCAGCGATATCTACATCGTAGATCTGGGCGGAGACGTACGTATCAACCCGAAGCTAAGCGGTACGAAACACAATGTATTCGGCATCCAGACCGGTGTGGCGATCAGTTTCATGGTCAAGCGGATGGGTAGCAACAAGTCAGCCGAAGAGCGCCTCGCCCGTGTGTATTATGTGCGCCGCCCCGAGATGGAAACCGCCGAAGAAAAACTAAGCTTCCTCGCTAACAATCTGATGCATAGCTTGAGATTCGATGAGGTGCAACCCGACCGAGTACACAACTGGATCAATCTGACGAGCAACGACTTTAAATCACTGATTCCGCTGGCAAACAAAGAAACCAAGGCAGCGAAGACCGCAGCGAAAGAGCGGGCGATCTTCAAACTGTATGGCTTTGGTATTTCCACAAATCGAGACGAATGGATTTACGACGACTCACAAGATGTGCTGGCCCGAAAGATGGCCTTTCTTGTGACGCGATTTAATACGGAAAAAGTTGGAAGTGTAGATACCACAATCAAATGGTCACGAAACCTCAAGCGTCGACATGAGCAAGGAAAGCGCGAGCCGTTTAATAGCGCCAATATCGTGAGAGCTGCATACCGCCCTTACTACGCAACCTACCTCTATGACTCACGCGTTTTCATCGACGAGCTTGGCATTCGCGAAAGTTTGTTGCTGAGTGATAACCTTAGAGCACGCAGCATCGTGGCTAGTGACCCAACAGCCCAAAAGCCTTGGTTGGCCTGCGCAGTTTCTGGTATTCCCGATTTGCATTTCGTCGGCGCAGCCGCAGGAACTGTCTGTTTGCCTTTCGCATCTACGGCTGATGGAAATGTGTCAGACAATATTACCGACTGGGGCCTTAAACAATTTCAGCAGCACTACAAATCGTCAACTACTGACACTGACGCAAGCAAGGTGCTGGAGATCACCAAAGAAGCCATCTTCCACTACTGCTACGCCGTGCTTCACGACCCGCTTTATCGCGAAAAGTACGCGCTGAACCTGAAGCGCGAGTTTCCGCGCATCCCTTTCTATGCAGATTTCTGGCAATGGGCCGCGTGGGGCGAGACATTGATGACACTGCACATCAGCTATGAATCAGTCGAGCCCTTTGGACTTCAACGCATCGACACACCCGACGAAAAAGCCAGTGCCGCCGGCCTCACACCCAAGGCTCTGCTGCGCACTGACAAAGATGCGGGCATCATCGCACTGGACTCTGAGACCACGCTACTTGGCATCCCAACGGACGCATGGAACTACAAACTCGGCAACCGTTGCGCACTGGATTGGGTACTCGACCAGTACAAGGAAAAGAAATCCAAAGACCCCACCATTCGGGAGAAATTCGATACTTATCGCTTCGCCGATTACAAGGAAAAGGTGATCGATTTGCTCGCGCGCGTGACCACAGTGAGCGTGGAAACGGTGCGTATAA
>JBKJYB010000430.1:0-3959 GCA_046716045.1 Nitrosospira sp. | reverse complement strand
ATCATGGCCATCCGTTACGCGCGTGAAAACCGTATTCCTTATCTCGGTATCTGCCTGGGCATGCAGTTGGCGGTGATCGAATACGCCCGCGACAAGGCTGGCATGGAGGGTGCACACAGCACCGAATTTAATCCCGATACACCTTATCCCGTGATTGCCTTGACCACCGAATGGCATACCCGTGAGGGTCAGCTGGAAGTCCGCAATGCCAAGTCGGATCTCGGCGGCAGCATGCGGCTCGGCGGGCAGGAATGTTTGCTGAAAGACGGGTCGCTGGTGCGGAAAATTTATGGGGCGGATAAAATCATAGAACGCCATCGTCATCGTTATGAAGTCAACAATGAATATATTCCCCGGCTGGAAGAGGCGGGGCTGCGCATAAGCGCCTTGTCGGCGGGGGAAGGTTTATGCGAAATGGTCGAGTTGCCGCAAACCGAGCACCCCTGGTTTGTTGCTTGCCAATTCCATCCTGAATTTACCTCCACGCCCAAATCGGGCCATCCATTATTCACGGCATTTATCAAAGCAGCCATTGATTTCGCGGAAACCCACATTGCATCCGAAGCGATAGCTTCCGGTAAACTGAAAAACATCGCTTAAACGCTAACCAGTTTCTCATAATATTTATATATAAATCTACCTATGAACCACTCCTGGTTCGGTGCTTATGTAGGATGGGTGAAGCATAGCGTAACCCATCAAAACCCACACAACACTGACGATTGGCCACATTCTATGTTTTACCCGTTACGTTGAAGCTGATCATATGCCACAAGGCTTGAGCTGGAAGGGGTGAGGCAAGCGACGGGAGTGGCAACGTGTGAAATAGACCGAATGATGGGTTGCGCTTCGCTCCATCCATCTATAGAAAACTTAATAAAATTTAAATAAATGACCCAGGGAAAAATAGCATGAGTGCAATTGTAGATGTCATCGCGCGCGAAATTCTTGATTCACGCGGCAATCCCACCGTTGAAGCGGATGTATTGCTCGAATCCGGCGTACAGGGACGGGCCGCCGTGCCTTCCGGCGCGTCCGTCGGCACCAGGGAGGCGGTTGAATTGCGCGACGGGGATGCACAGCGTTATTTTGGCAAGGGCGTATTGAAAGCCGTGGAAAACGTCAATACCGAGATTGCCGAAGCCATCATGGGGCTGGATGCCATGGAGCAAACTTTTATCGACCGGACGCTGATTGATCTCGACGGCAGCGGCAATAAATCAAGACTGGGTGCCAACGCGGTTCTTGCGGTTTCGCTGGCGGTGGCGAAAGCGGCGGCGGAGGAATCAGGATTACCTTTATATCGCTATCTGGGTGGCGCCGGATCGATGTCCATGCCCGTACCCATGATGAATATCATCAATGGCGGTGCCCACGCCAATAACAGGCTCGACATGCAGGAATTCGTGATAATCCCGCTGGGGGCGCAAAGCTTTCGCGAAGCCCTGCGTTGCGGCGCCGAAATATTTCATACGTTGAAGGGCCTGCTGGACGGTAGGGGGATTAATACGGCAGTGGGCGACGAAGGCGGATTCGCTCCGAGTCTGGCAAATAATGAGGCGGCGTTACAGCTGATTGTGGAGGCCATCGAGAAGGCTGGTTATTTGCCGGGTCCGGATGTCGCCATCGGACTGGATTGCGCCAGCTCGGAATTCTTCCGTGATGGAAAATATCATTTGGCATCGGACGGGTTGAGCCTGAGCTCCGGTCAATTTGCCGATTATCTCGCCGCCTGGGTGGATAAGTATCCGATCATCAGCATTGAAGATGGCATGAGCGAACACGACTGGGATGGCTGGAAGCTGCTCACAAGTAGACTTGGAAAATCGGTGCAACTGGTCGGGGACGACATCTTCGTGACCAATAGCGGTATCCTGAAAGAAGGTATAGCGCAAGGCATAGCGAATTCCATACTAATCAAAGTCAACCAGATTGGTACGCTTACGGAAACTTTTGCCGCCATAGAAACCGCCAAGCGTGCGGGCTATACTTCGGTGATTTCGCACCGTTCTGGCGAAACCGAAGATACCACCATCGCTGATATCGCCGTCGCCACCAATGCGCTGCAAATCAAGACTGGCTCGCTGTCCCGCTCTGATCGCCTGGCCAAATACAATCAGTTGCTGCGTATTGAAGAAGATCTGGGGGACGCCGCAAGCTACCCTGGACGTGGCGCCTATTACCAGTTGCGATAAGGAAATTCCCGTAATTTCAATAGGTTTGCGCCAATTCCTTGAAGAAGAAATGGAAGATATTCGAACGTGGCATGTATGCAAGTAAGGCAAGCTCCAATGATAGCGGGGAAGGCGGCAGGGATTACTCATGTAAGTGGTGATCTGTAGAGATATTCAAGTGAAAGTACTACTGAGTCTTATACTCATTGCTCTGATTGCCCTGCTGCAATATCCGCTATGGCTGGGCAAGGGGAGTTGGCTGAAAGTATGGGAGTTCGATCAGCAAGTGCTATCGCAGCATGAAATCAACCAGAAATTGCAAATCCGGAATGCCACGCTGGACGCGGAAGTGCGTGATCTCAAGCAGGGTTCCGACGCCATTGAAGAGCGTGCCCGTAGCGAACTGGGCATGATCAAGGAGAATGAAATCTTTTTCCACCTGCTGGAAGATAACAAAATAAATACTTCGCGAGCGGATGAGACCGGTGAGGGAAACCCGTGAGGCGATAACAAAAAGCAAAATACGCCGATTTTCATACGAGCAAACAAAACAGACGTCATGCTGGCGGAAGCCGGTATCCAGTGGCATTCAATGCAAGTCGCTGTTGGTTGGGCTGGATTCCGGATCAAGCCCGGAATGACGAAACCCGGTCCATATTTCACCGTTTTTTTGGCCAATGGAATAACTATTAGCCTCCTCAGAATCTGTCGTTACCCAGCCACTTTTTCGCTTCGATTCTTCAAGTTCGACGGGCTAGCATGGAAGAGTCATCGTATTCTTGCTATTCTTGCTTTACAGGCGATCCGCACTATATTCTTTCTGCCAGGAAAGCCGGGATTGTCAGAGCCCTGTCAGTGATAGTAATCGAATAGCAGGACAAAGCCATGCATCTGCTTCTAATAGTGGGTATCGCCCTTGCCATCGGTGTTGTGGGGTTTGCTCTGCAGAACAACGTGCCGGTGACGGTTTCCATGGCCTTGTGGAGTTTTGATGGTTCTCTGGCTCTGGTGCTGCTGCTCGCAATGGGTCTAGGAGTGCTCATTGCCGGACTGTTGTCATCACCGAGCATGATAAAAAGCCAGTGGACGCGTTCGCGGCTTCGGAGTCAGGTTTCGCGTCTGGAACAAGACAAAATAGCGCTGGAGCGGCGTATCGTCGAACTGGAAGCTGAACTTGAGAGGCTGGCTCCAAGACCGGTTCAGGAAGAGCCGGAGCGTTTCCCCGGATTAAGGTCTTTATTTATAGGGGGTCCCGGGAAACCTAAAGAGTAAACGAATTATGCGAAATCATTACACACGAATGATCGCCCTGGGGTTCCCGTGAGAGCAGGCCGCTTATACCAATGTTGTCAGCATGGTGCGGGACAAGGGCGCAAAGTTACCCGGCGATGAAAAGACCCACGGATGACTGTACGGCCATTTCAGACGGGCTGCGGGCTCTTTAGCGTTACCGGCTCAACCAGCACGGATTCAGCGCCATCAGCCAGCCAAATCTGCCCATCCTGAATAGTACAATTCAAGTGCATGCTACGTTGTGCCTGTTTTGAAATGGCTCGACTGGCTTCCCATGGCAGATTGATCACGGTCAGATTTTTAATCTGTTCGAGTTTGCCGCGGCATTGATTCCACCACGTATCGGCAACACGCCCGCCATACGTGTAAACGAATACCCGTCTGGCACGGCCACAGGCTTTACGGATAACTTTTTCATCCGGAAGGCCCACGTCTATCCAGGCTTCGATAGCGCCTGTTAAATCCTTTTGCCAGAGATCGGGCTCGTCGTAG
>JBKJYB010000429.1:0-2673 GCA_046716045.1 Nitrosospira sp. | reverse complement strand
CCGTAATCAAGGTTGTCAATTCCAGTTTGCACAAGGGCGCGCCCTATGCCAGGCTGGTGGAGAAGCAAAATCATACCGCCGGACGTAACAGCAAGGGCCACATTACCACTCGGCATATGGGAGGGGGTCATAAGCAGCACTATCGAATAGTGGATTTTCGCCGTAATAAGGATGGTATCGTTGCCAAGGTTGAGCGACTGGAATACGATCCAAATCGCAGCGCTAATTTAGCGTTACTTTGCTATGCTGATGGCGAGCGTCGCTACATTATTGCGCCAAGCGGGATTGTCAGCGGGATGCAGTTGATGAGCGGTGTGGATGCGCCGATCAAGAATGGTAATGCGTTGCCATTACGCAATATTCCAGTAGGGAGCACCATTCATTGCGTAGAAATGATGCCGGGCAAGGGCGCACAACTGGCTCGTTCAGCAGGTACATCGGTGCAACTTCTTGCGCGCGAAGGGGATTACGCGCAACTGCGCCTGCGTTCCGGAGAGATTCGCAAAGTGCACGTAAACTGCCGCGCCACCATTGGCGAGGTTGGCAACGAAGAGCATAACCTGCGCTCTATCGGTAAAGCAGGTGCACAGCGCTGGCGCGGTATTCGACCAACCGTACGCGGCGTAGTGATGAATCCTGTAGACCACCCGCATGGCGGCGGTGAGGGCAGAACTGCTGCCGGACGCCATCCAGTCAGCCCGTGGGGAACACCCGCCAAGGGTTTTCGTACCCGCACCAACAAGCGTACCGACGGTATGATCGTACGTCGTCGTTATTCAAACAAGGGGTAATGCATCATGGCACGTTCCGTAAAAAAAGGACCATTTGTTGACTTACACCTGATAACCAAGGTCGAGAATGCGCGTGCAACCAACGATAAGCGCCCAATTAAAACCTGGTCGCGCCGCTCGACCGTCCTTCCCGATTTTATTGGTTTAACCATCGCTGTACACAATGGCAAACAGCATGTTCCGGTATATGTTACAGAGAATATGGTAGGACACAAGCTTGGGGAGTTTTCCCATACCCGTACCTTTAAGGGACATTCAGGCGACAAGAAAGCGTCGGCTGGATCGAAGAAATAGGAGACTGACATGCAAACAACTGCTGTATTGCGCGGGGTAAGGTTGTCCGAGCAGAAAGGACGTCTTGTAGCTGACCAGATCCGAGGACTGCCTGTGGATAGAGCGCTTAATCTACTTGCCTTCAGCCCGAAGAAGGGCGCCGTCATTATTCGCAAATTGCTGGAATCGGCCATTGCCAATGCGGAGCATAATGATGGTGCTGACATAGACGAATTAAAAGTATCGACGATATATGTAGATCGCGGGCCATCCATGATGCGCACCAGTGCGCGCGCCAAAGGGCGCGGCAATCGTATTGTCAAGCCAACCTGTCACATTCTTCTTACTGTCGGCGACAAAGCCGGCAACAAAAAATAAGGATATACGAAGCCATTATGGGACAAAAAATACATCCGACGGGTTTCCGGCTTTCCGTGTTGAAAAACTGGTCGTCGAAATGGTACGCCAATGGAAAGAAGTTTCCCGGGATGCTGAATGAAGATATCAAGGTGCGGGAATATCTAAAAAAGAAATTGGCGCATGCGTCAGTAGGCCGTGTGATTATTGAACGACCATCCAAGAATGCACGCATTACCATTTACAGCTCACGCCCCGGTGTTGTCATCGGTAAGAAGGGTGAAGACATTGAGGTTCTGCGTGGAGCACTGCAAAAGCTCATGGGCGTTCCGGTGCATGTGAACATCGAAGAGATCCGCAAGCCGGAAATTGACGCGCAACTCATCGCCGACAATATTGCACAGCAATTAGAAAAACGCATCATGTTTCGCCGCGCCATGAAACGTGCTATGCAAAATGCAATGCGACTGGGTGCTCAAGGCATCAAAATCATGAGTGCCGGACGATTGAACGGCATCGAAATCGCCCGCACAGAATGGTATCGTGAAGGCCGTGTGCCACTCCACACGTTGCGTGCCGATCTGGATTATGGTACTTCGGAAGCCAAGACTACCTATGGGGTGATTGGGATTAAGGTGTGGGTGTTCAAGGGTGAAGTGATAGGTCGAAATGAGCAACCCGCAGCGACACCTGCTATGCAAGCACCCACCCCGGCCGGAGAGCCGGACAAAAAGCGTCCAGCCAGAAAACCGGCTTCAAACACCGCTAAGGTCATGACGGGATCAAAGCCGGCTGCCGGAGCTGAGATCAAAACCGACACCAAGGACAACGAAAAGAAAATAACCAAGAAGTCCGATAACGCAGCTGACGAAACTGCCGCTAAGGCTGCGACCAGAAAGACAGTAAAGCCAGGAGCAAAAAATGCAGCAGCCAGCTAGAACAAAATACCGCAAGCAACAGAAAGGACGCAACAAAGGGGTTGCGACACGCGGTGCCAAAGTCAGTTTCGGCGAATACGGGCTTAAGGCGATCGGCCGTGGCCGTTTGACTGCGCGACAGATTGAAGCCGCCCGGCGCGCTATGACTCGCCACATTAAACGCGGTGGACGTATTTGGATTCGTATCTTTCCAGACAAGCCAATCTCCCACAAACCAGCTGAAGTACGGATGGGCAACGGAAAGGGGAATCCGGAGTACTTTGTTGCGGAAATTCAACCCGGTAAAATGTTGTATGAAATGGACGGTGTTGACG
>JBKJYB010000428.1:0-12763 GCA_046716045.1 Nitrosospira sp. | reverse complement strand
CTCAGTATTACGGCAAGGCGCATAGAGGGTTTCAGCCGGATAATCAGCAAAGGGGGAGAAGGTAATGAAGGGGTGGCCATAGTCCGATTATCTCATTCGGGGCAATTAGCGGTTTATCCGGGGTGCGCATTGGCCGTATAATTGATTCTCGTTCACCAACCGGCCTTGTTTTGCATGAACCTCACCTGGCAATCCTATCTGCAAAGCCGCAATGCAGTCATTAATGATGGCCGCGTTGTCAGCTACGGTGATGCCGCCGCCGAACTCGCGAGCGTCCGGTCGGGTACGGTGCTGGCCGACCTGTCGCACTTTGGCCTGATTCATTTTTCGGGTGAGGACGCGCAATCTTTTCTCCAGGGGCAGGTGAGCTGCGATGTCAAAGCGATCAATCCATCCGCTACCCGCTCTACCGCGCTCTATGGAAGTTATTGCAACCCAAAGGGCAGGATGCTGGCAAGTTTTTTGATGTGGCACGATAGCGGCGGCTATGTCATGCAATTGCCGTCGGCGTTGCAAGCGGCTATCCAGAAGCGTCTGTCCATGTATGTCCTGCGCGCCAAAGTCAAGCTGACCGGCAGTGGTGATGCCCTGGTGCGCATCGGCGCGGCGGGAGAGCATGCCGAGACATTAGTGCGAGAAGTTCTGGGCGCGGTTCCCGGCCCCTCTCTTGAAGTGATTCATGTTCAAGCGGGAAGTGTAATCCGTCTTGCACAAGACCGTTTTGAACTCCTCGTGCCCACCGGACAGGGGCAAACCGTATGGGAGCGTTTGAGCAAAAACGCCGTGCCGGTGGGAGCATCCTGCTGGGACTGGCTGGAAATCAAAGCCGGTATTCCCGTGATTACCACGCCGACACAGGAACAATTCGTACCGCAAATGGCGAATCTGGATGCCATCGGCGGGATAAGTTTCCAGAAAGGCTGTTATCCTGGTCAGGAAATTGTCGCCCGCGCCCAGTATCTGGGCAAAATCAAACGGCGCATGGTTCTTGCCAATATCAAGCCACCGCCGGAAGCATCAATTGAAGCCGGAGACGAATTGTTCAGCGCCGATATGGGGGAGCAATCAAGCGGCATGATCGTCAACTCGGCTTCCGTGCCTGATGGCGGGTTTGATGTGTTGGCTGTGATACAGACAAGCAGTATCGAGGCCGGTAAAATTCATTGGATGTCCCTGGATGGCCCCACGCTGGAGATCATGCCGCTACCTTATTTAGTGAATTAATGCATACCATGAATGTTTTTTCATCATCATGCGGCGAAATCCCGCGTCTACCTCTAACATGAACATGAAGGGGTGGCACGGATCGCTCCATGGCATCCCGAGTAATTTCTTCTCCTCAGGTAATCGGCGTGTAACGATGGGCCGTCCTTGATTATGAGCGGAACCGGCAAGGATAAGGCACCACGCCGCGCAGACGCCATTACCCGATAAGGCCGCTGCTGGTGATTGTCCTGGGTTGATTATCTCCGGGAGGAGGCGTCATCAGTCCATTTCTGCCGGATATATGCCAGAGGTTCCTCGTCATCCGTCCGATACATGCCGGTAAATAAAACGAAAATGCTTAAAAATAAAATGTTGGACCTCCGTTTTCTGCTGACGCCATTGATATTCATGGCATCCACTGTGCTGGCCGATACCCTGGAACAGCGCGACATCGTGTTCTACTATGGAAGCCGTCCGCCGGTGGAAGATTTGCGCCATTTCGATCAGATCGTTATCCAGCCAAGTCAGATCTTGCCACACGAGAAAGCGGCGTTGCTAAACCTGGATTCGCTCATATTTGCCTATGTTTCATTCGGCGAGATTGCTCGCAATAGCGAGGACATGCCTCGCATCAAAACGAAATGGTCAATTGGCGTGAACCCGGCATGGAATAGCCTGGTGATGAACATGAACGATCCCGCCTGGCATGAATATCTGCTGGAGCACCATTTCGGCCGCTTGTGGCGCGAGGGTTACCGCGCGTTTTTCCTTGATACCGTTGATAGCTATATGATTGTAACGGTTGAAGGCAAACAGCGCGAGGAGCAGGAGAAAGGATTGGTTGCGCTGCTTGCGGAGGTGAAGCGCCGTTTTCCCGGTTGCAAGCTCATTCTCAATCGCGGTTTCGAGGTGCTGGATCGCGCCAGTCAGTATGCTGATGGAATGGTCGCCGAGTCGCTTTTCCACGGTTTCGATCCGGTCACCGGCAAGCACGCCCCGACCAAGGAAAAAAACAGGGAATGGCTTCTCAAGCAGTTGAAGCGTACGCAGGATGAATTTAATGTACCCGTTACCGTACTGGATTACGTCGAGCCGGGCAATTGGGCCGAGGCTGAAAAAACGGCGCGTCAAATTGTCGAGCTGGGGTTCATGCCGTGGGTTGCCAACGGCGATCTAACCTGGCTGGGGCAGGGGCGCGTGCGTCTGGCCCCGCGCAAACTGCTGGCCATCATCAACGGCACGCCCTCACAGCAAATAGATCATGAGTTATTCAAGCATGCGGCTATGCCGCTGGAATATTTGGGGCTGGCGCTCGACTACTGGTATGTCGATCAGCTTCCCTTGCCTATCGAACCGCTGGTTGGCCGCTATGCCGGTGTTATCACATGGTTGCCGGAAGACAGCCAGGGCCGCTATGACAGCATCTGCGCGCGTTTGAAATCTGAAGTCGATGCGGGTTTGCCGGTGGTGTTCCTGGGTCATTTGCCCGCGGGCGCCGCTTGCCGGAACGTGGTCAATTATCAGGGAGAGTTGCAACCGACGACAAGTAAACTCAATCTCGGTACTGTCAATGAACGCCTGGGCCGGCCAGGCACAGCGCCAGTTGTGGGGAGCGGTACGCCGGATATACGAGTTCGCGATAACCATGACGCGTGGTTGACGTTGAACGACGGGGCCAGCGTGTTTCATCCGGTTGCCGTCGGTGCATGGGGGGGGTACGCATTGCACCCTCATATCATGAGTGAGACAGTGTTGGGCCGCCATGAATGGTTGCTCGATCCCTTTTCTTTTTTCAAGGCCGCGCTACGCTTGCCGGCGCAGCAGCCGGTATTTGATCTAACGACAGAGAATGGCCGCCGGTTGGGTATTATCGAGGTGCGTGGCGACCGTCTGTTTGTCAAGGACGAGCAGGGTGTTGAAGCCATCGACCTGCTCAGGGCATGGATTGGGAAGAATACCACGCCGGTAACATTGGGCGTGATCGAGGCTGAAGTCAACAATGATGAGCAGCGCGGCAAAATCCGGCAATTGGCCGCCATGCCGCAGGTTCGATTGGCGAGCCACACGTATAGTCATCCTTTTTACTGGGGAATATTCGAGGGAAAAACCGATGCGGACCAGCAGCCTTATCGCTATAGCGTATTTATGGAAGGTTATGCGGCGGAGATGACGCGCGAGACTGCGGGAACCATTGGGTTTATGCAATCAGTGGCGCCCGGCTCCCCTCTGTTGCTGATCTGGTCTGGCGACGGCAAACCTGGTCCCGCCGCACTGGCGGCGGCCGAAAAAGGCGCGTTGCCACATTACGGCGGAGGCGGCTTGTACTGGCAAAGCGGCCCGCTATCTCTTGCGGATCTTTCTCCGGCGCTACGGCCCACTCAGTGGGGCACGCAAGTGCTGACACCACTAATCGGCGAGCCGCTGTTTGCGCAACTCTGGTATGGCGAGGCGCTGAATTTTGGCAAAATCAGCGATTGGAACCGGGAACTCAATCTTGCACGCCGCCTACGTGCCTCGTCCATTTCGTTTCATGCCGACGCGCTGTTGCATGCAAACGGGGCCGAACTTCTGGATCGGCTCGCGGATGAGCAGCGCACGGAAAATGTGCTGAGTGTATGGCTCGATGAATACGCCCAGCGTGGGCGGGCTTTTCAAACGGCGAGTATTGCGCGCGATCTCAATGGCGACTGGCTGCTTTTCGGGGATACGCTCAGAACGGTGCGATTGCCCGTCTCGGAAATGACGCCCCAAATCTCAACCGATGTTGTCGGATATTCCGATCGGGATGCCAGCCGCTATATTCATCTGGCGCGTAATCATGCCGTTCTCAAGCCCGTGCGTGATAGCGCTTCAGCTTTGCGGTTGATTGACGCCAGCGCGCCGCTAAAATCATGGCACCTCAATTCCGATGGTTCCGCCACCCTTTTATTCGAGCCGCGCGGGGATTTGACGCTCGGGATTCCCACGTCTTGCGCGCTAAAGGTGGATGGCGAGGCATTGACTTCCCAGCGGCGGAATTCGCATTCCATTTATGTAATACCTGAAAAAAACGCTTCAGGGGAATTCAGTCTTGCGTGTTGAAGCCCAGCGGGAATCGCTATTAAACGCGCCTGCATTGATGTTCATGAGCGCGGTGCTTTTGATCGTTTTCTGGGTGTTATTTCCTCGCCAGCCGGCATTCAGGGATCCATCCAACCTGTCGGCAAAGGACGCCTTGTCGGTAGCTTATCTTCGCGTTCTGGTCCAGTCCGACCCGAACAATGCCCCATTGCGCTTGTCATTGGTGCAGGTATTGACGGAAGCGGGACTGACGGATGAGGCGGTACGCGCCATTGATCCACTGAAGCATGCTCCCGACTCCAGCCTGAGCTACGAAATCCGTCTGGCGGAGCTCAAGCTGGCCTTGCAACAGCTCTATAGACAGCCTCCCAGAGATGTCGAAGAAGCGCTGCGCGCTCGCATTACCAGGCTTATCCCCGCACTGCTGCATATTGCGCGCAATGACAAGGAACTGGATCAGGTGATCACATTGGCGGAGCAATTTGCCGAGCCTTCGGTGCTCGCCGAAACCTTTGAGCAACTGTTTGTCATATTGGATGAGAGTGACGATAGAAAATCGGCCTGGCTGGTCTCCGCCGCAAAACAGCGTATCGCGGCAAATCAGCCCCGATTGGCCGCACAAGATTTTTTCAAGGCTTTTTCGCTTGAACGAACGGTGAAAAAGAAGGCGGCGATCGCGAAATCCAGCTTGCGCGCCTATCTTCAGGCAGGTATTGATAAGGAGGCTTTGAAGGCCGCAGGGCAGATGCTGAGCAGTCTTAAGGATAGAGGTGAGAGTGATGCCGAGCTTTTGCTGCTTGCCGCCGATATCGCCGAGCCGCTTGCCGATCGCGAGCAGGCATTGGCGTGGCTGATAGAGGCGAGTCGTTTATCGCCCGGTGATCAGGCGATCAGCGAACGTATCGTGCGGCTGCAAGTATCGCTGGGTCTGCTGAGAGAGAGTCTTGAGCGCGCGGAACGCCTGAAAACTTTTGTAGTCGCGGGGAGTGAGCGCCAACGATTGATTGCCCGTATCTATGACTGGAATGCCCAGCCCGATGAGGCTCTGGCGCTATGGTTATCTTTCGCGCGCGCCCGCGCCGACAGCGAAGCCGAGAACCGTGCTTTTGCGCTTGCCCAGGCGAAACCGGATCATAAAGCCCTGGTGCAGCTGCTTGAAGCCGTCATGACGCGCCGCAAGTTAACCGGCGCCGAAGCCGAGACTTATGTCACCGCCGGACTTGCCACTGCGCAACCCGCTCATGTGGAGGAGCAGTTGCGTCGCCACGCCGAACATTTCAGTAATCCCGTGGAAACGCTGAAAGCGCTCGCGCAGGTGCTGCTCCTTCAAGGTAAAACCCGTGCGGCGCTTACCGTATATCACGAAATGCCTACTGTGCGAGTGGGGCAACAGAGAATGGATCTGGCCCGGCTATATGAAGAAGCGGGGGATACGCAGAAAAGCTTTGAATTACTGCGCGATTTCCACTCACCCGACCCCGCTTATGCGGAAGCGTACTGGTTATTGCTGGCCAGAGTTTCCACCCAGTTGGGTCAGGATGCCTATGCGGAGAAAGCCTATGAAAAGGCGCTGATTCTTCGTCCCAAAGATGCGGAGATACTCGAAAATCTGCAACGTTTGGCGATACGTCACCGCGATGATAAAAAAAGCGAGCGTCTTGCGCATTATGGTTGGGATCGCTTGCAGCGCATCGAAGATCTGCAACGTCTCATGCGTTTTTCGTGGAAACGGAAAAATTGGGGAGAACTTGAGCATTGGCTATCACTGGCGGAAGCGATGCCAGCGGCGGCGATAGCGCAGGCACCCGACTACTGGTACTTCCAGTCGATGCGCAAAATGGGTAATGGGGAACGGGACGCGGCTCGCCATGCGTTACGCCAGCTCTTGCGTCTGCGTGGTCCCGATCCGGAAGTTACCGAGGCGATGATCTGGCTGTTGCTGTCGGACAAAACGGTCGATAATCCATCGCTTGACGCGCTCGTCCAGCCCTATCGTAATCAATCAGGCAGCCAATCGGCGGTAAATCCGCCTCTGGCGGAAGCGCTGGCGGCGGCGGAGCATACGCTCGGCAAATCCGTGCAGGGGGCAGATTGGTATCTGCGATCGCTGGCAACCCGACCCAGGGATTTCTTATGGACACTGACGTTAGCCGATAATATGGAGTGGGCGGGGTGTCCCGCAAATGCCAACCATGTCCGGTTCAGCGCGCTGAAAATGTTTGCTTTACCGCATTCCAATCAAACTGAAGTGCAGTTCCCTGCACGTTTGGCCGAGTACTTTCTTGGATCGAAAGATAAGCGGGCGCAGCCCGGCAATCCGGATGAACTAAAGAAATGGCAATCGACAAACGAGCGCTGGGGTTTGACAAAAACGATGGATAATGCCCGTTACTTTGCGCTGAGGCGTCAACGTGAGCGCCTTCGGTTGCCGGCCTGGGTTACTTTTGCCGACGCGGTAAGAAGCAATAACCAGGAGGTTATATCAGCGCAATTGGCGGCGGTTTCCAATCACTTGCAGCATCAGCCGGGCGGGCCTGTGGCGGAGAATACGCTTCCGTTATCCATAGATGATATTGACCGGGCCGCTCGATGGCTTGCGGGAGAAGCGGCACCAAATCAAAGTGTTTTAAGTGATGAGCTGGATGTCTGCCGTCAGACCTTGGCGAAAATTCGCGAATTACAGGCGGCATCCATACCGGATCAGGAGCGGACAAAGCCATGAAAAAACCCTGGCTGGAGGGGATCGAAGTCGTTAACGTCAACAATCCGGACTCGGCATGGAGCGGGTGGTTTGAAACAATCGCGCTAACCGTGATCGTGATAGTGGCGTCGTTTATTACCCAACCGCAGGATCCATTCCGGTTGGGCGGCGGTTTTCCCTGGCCGGTATTGGGCCCCTTGCTGGCCGGGTTACGATATGGATTCGTCTATGGTTTTGTAAGCGCATTGCTGATATTGGTGATATTGGGCGTGGCCATAAACCAGCAGTGGCAAGCCGCATCCGGGTTTCCGCTGGCATGGGCGGTTGGCGTTGTTGTCGTGGCGATGGTGGCGGGAGAGTTTCGGGATATGTGGGGGCGCCGTTTGCACCGGCTCGAAGGCGCCTATCAATACCGCGCGGAACGTCTTGAGGAATTCACGCGCAATTATCAATTGTTGCGCCTGTCACATGACCGCCTGGAGCAAACCGTGGCGAATAGCGGGCTTTCATTGCGCGAAGGCATTATGCATTTGCAATCCACCCTTGACGCTATCGATGGGCTTACGGAAACCTCGCTGCAAAAGCTCATCGAATTCGTGGCGGAATACGGCGCGCTGACGCAGGCCGGCATCGTGGGCATAACGGCCGACCGTATCGATACAACCAGGGTTCTGGCCCGTATCGGGGAAGATTTTACGATTGATGACAACGATCCTGTATTAAAAACCGCGCTCGAGACTGGCGAGCTAGCGGCGGTCAATCTCATAACGGAAAACGCAGCGAATCACAATCAGTTATTAGCCGCCATTCCGGTGACTGACTCAACGGGTGAAATTCACGCCATGCTGCTGGTGAGATCCATGCCATTTTTTGCGTTTCACGAGAACAATCTGAAACTTATCGCGGTACTTGTCGCGCATGGCGCAGACCACCTTCGTTTCGGCGCGGCCGCTTCCTCCATTGCGCGTTTTATGGCTTCTTTTGAACGGGTGCGCCAGGATCATGAAGAATTCAAGCTCGACGCAACGCTCTTGAGGTTATCGGGCGCGCGTGTCGATGTCATGGCTGCTTACGAAAAACTCAGGTCTTCAATCCGCGCTATCGACATGATCTGCCTGACCCAGGATAGAGAACAGCCGGTCATCTGGATTATGCTGCCCTTGACCAATGCCGCGGAGACGCAAGCATGGATGCAACGTGCGGATGGCGTTCTCGCGAAGGTGACGAACGAGCTGCTGTCCGTCAATGAAATCGATCCGCAACGGATTCGCTCCCTGGAGCCGCGCTGATGGTTCGCCTGTCCATGCTATCGGGATTGGTGGCGGAGGTGCTGGCCGGCTTGCTGCTCTGGTGGGGGGCGAGTTATTGGTTTGTGCTGGCCGCTGTCATATTGCATGCGGTTTCATCCTATTATCTGGCGCAGGGTTTTTGGCAGTTGCTGCCACGCCGGTACAAGCTGCCCGCGCGGAGAAGCTTAAGTTTGTTATTCATTTTTTTATTGATTTTGCCCATACTCGGCGCCCTGGGTTTACTGTGGAGCGTTATCGGCGCCTTGAGACGCCCTCGCAACCGCTCTTCACACAATGTAAAGATCGTTACCGTGCCTGAGCTGCCGTTCTCTCCTCCCGTCATCTTACCGGTGCCGCCCTACAGCCAGGGCGCGTTGCGGCAGATTGTGCATTTCGCCGAACGGCCATTAAAACGGCTCAAGGCGGTGATGGCGACGCGGCGTATGCCACCACGCGAGGCCATGATTGTGTGGTCAAAGGCGACTCGTGACCCGGTGGATGACGTGCGATTGCTGGCTTACGGCATGAAGGATGATAGCGAAAAAAAACTGGCGGAACGAATCCTGGCGTTGACCGGCGCGCTGCCGGATATGCCGGTTCGTATGCGGAATACCTATCATGAAACGATTGCCGCGCTATGCTGGGAGCTGGTGTATCACCGCCTGGCGCAAGGCGCGGTCAGGGAGCACTGGTTGAAGACGGCGCGGCGCCATATGGAACTGGTGCTCGATCCACCGGATGCCGGGCCTGGCGCTTCCGCCGTTCCCGATAGGCCTGATGGGGACAGCTGGTTGTTATACGGGCGTATCCTGCTGGATTCCGGCGATCTCGCGCGGGCGGGGAATGCCTTTGCCAATGCAAAAGCCAGCGGCATTGACGAACAGAAAATCCTGCCATGGCTTGCTGAAATCGCTTTCAATGAACGGAAATTTTCGGAAGTGAAGCGCTATCTGGCGGCGCTCAAGCGCCCCGGAGAAAAGGGGCGGGAACTGGCCCAGGTGAAAGTATGGTGGGGCACGTGAATAACGGCGCCGGGACAGTGGCGGGGCAGCACGCGCAGGCAACGCGGACGAGCGGGACGGTGGCCGATATTGCCTTGTTGCTCGAAGGTACTTATCCCTACGTCCGGGGGGGTGTATCCGCATGGGTTCACCAGATTATCAGCGGTTTGCCGGAAATCAGCTTTGCCGTCATCTTTATCGGCGGCGATCAAAAAATGTACGGTCCCGCGCAGTATCCATTTCCGCCGAACGTAACACATGTCGAAACACACTATCTACTACGCCCCGATAAACTTCTTAAAGCAAGCGCGCGCAAGGGCAATCGCCGGGCTTTCTCGGAAATGGCCGAGTTGCATGCGCACATGCAGCAATCCGTTCAACTGTCAGGCGCGGAAATGACCAACGCATTTTCCCGGCTGGGTTCCGCGGAAGGCGTCAGCGAGGAAGATTTTCTATATAGCGAAGCTTCGTGGGACTACATTACTCAGCAGTACCGGGAGCGCTGCACGGAGCCTTCGTTCGTCGACTATTTCTGGGCCATACGCGCCATGCACGCGCCCCTGTTCATCCTGGCGGATATCGCGGCCAAATTGCCGCCCGTCCGGGCTGTGCACGCCATTTCTACCGGCTATGCCGGATTGCTGGGCGCGATGATTCATCTGCGGCGCGGTATCCCGTTTGTGCTTACCGAGCATGGCATCTATACCAAAGAGCGAAAAATCGATCTGGCCCAGGCAACATGGATTCATGATCACAGCGATGATGTGTGCAATACCCTGCATGACGAAATGGGGTATATCCGCGGCCTCTGGATTAAATTCTATGAGCAGATCGGCAGCATGGCCTATGCGCAGGCATCACCCATCGTCAGCTTGTATGAAGGCAACCGCCTGCGACAGATTGCGGATGGCGCGGCGCCGGAAAAAACGCGCGTCATCACCAACGGCATCAATCTGCAAAGATATCAGACCGCGCTCGAAAAACGCCCGGATGGTATTCCGCCGGTTCTGGGATTGATTGGGCGGGTGGTGCCCATCAAGGACATCAAAACATTTATCCGAACCATGCGAATGCTGGTCAATGAGCGATCCGACGCGCTCGGCTGGATCGTTGGTCCGGAAGATGAAGATCCCTCGTATGTGAATGAGTGCAAGGAGCTCGTCGCAAGCCTTGGCTTGAAAGATCATGTCAAATTCCTGGGCTTCCAGAACGTGACGGAAATTCTTCCGCAACTGGGTTTGATGGTATTGACCTCCATCAGCGAGGCGCTGCCCCTGGTATTGCTGGAGGCGTTTGCCAGCGGCGTGCCATGTCTGGCAACGGATGTGGGATCGTGCCGGGAGCTCATCGAGGGCAGCGGCGAGGAAGACCGCGCGCTCGGCGCGGCCGGAAGCGTGGTTTTTATCGCAGATCCGGAAGGGGCGGCAAAAGCCGCGCTTGAGCTGCTCAATAACGCTGTGCGTTGGCGCGCGGCGCAGCAGGCGGGGCTTGAGCGCGTGAAGCGTTATTATGACGATAAGCTGATGTTTTCCTCCTATCGGAATCTTTACGTGCAGGCGCTTGATGCCGCTGAACCGTCTTTACCCATTACTGTATCGGCTTGAACATGACGAGCATAGGTTCCGAAATTCGCAAAATCCTGGAACGCGACAGCTACTGGTCGGTATTGCGCGCCTATGGCTACGCAGGTCTCGTCAGCGGCGGCCCCTGGGTGCTTTCCATCCTGAGCATCATGATGATCGGCATTCTCGCCGTCATCCTCGGTGTCGCGCAGGGCGAGGTCAACGCCTTCCAGATTTGTGTGACCTACCTGATGGCGGGCTCATTAATCTGGACCGGCGGCATGCAATTGATGTTCACGCGTTTTGTCGCGGATCAGACTTATGCAAATAACAAGGTCGAGGTGCTGCCGAACCTGTTTGGGGCGCTGCTGGTCACGATGGCAGGCGGATTCGTATGGGCCGCGCCTTTCATTTTCTGGTCTTTCGAAGAGCCGTTTATTCGAGAATTATTGTTACTGAGTAACTTCATTGTACTGAGCGGCCTGTGGATCACGCTGATCTTTCTGTCAGGAATGAAAGCCTATCGACGTATCGTCTGGACATTGGTCAAAGGATATTCTCTTGGCATTGTCGTGGCGCTCGCGGCATCTTCATGGGCACTGAACGGCTTATTGCTGGGCGTGCTGATCGGCCATAGCTATCTGTTGTTTTCATTTTTGCACCATATCGTGCGCGAATATCCGGGCCGCTCCCTGCTCAAATTCGATTTTCTCCGTAATCGTCGCAATTTCTATACCCTGTTTGCGGTCGGCA
Source organism: Nitrosospira sp. (assembly GCA_046716045.1). Classification (GTDB taxonomy): domain Bacteria; phylum Pseudomonadota; class Gammaproteobacteria; order Burkholderiales; family Nitrosomonadaceae; genus Nitrosospira. The sequence goes on along the minus strand of JBKJYB010000428.1, from coordinate 1,191 downwards.
CACTTTATTATCTGGCGGTTTGGGTCGATAAATTCATCTTCTGGTTTGTTCCGGTTACCTCCGAGGCCGTCATCGGGCCACTGCGGGCGTCTATTATTTACGATCTTCCCATTTTCCTGGCCTATCTGTTCATTCTGCCGGGTATGGCGGTATTTCTGGTGACTATGGAAGCCGATTTCGCCGAACAGCACGAGCGTTTTTACCGCGCCGTCCGGGAGGGCGACACGCTTATGCATATCGAGTACCGGCGCGACCAGATGGTGTATGCCGCGCGGCAGGGTATCTACGAGATTTTCAAGGTGCAGGGATTAACGGTCATGCTGTGTCTGCTATGGGGCAGGGAGCTGTTGAACGCGGTGGGCATCTCTCCACTGTATATACATTTGTTCTATATCGACGTCGTTGCGGTCAGCGTGCAGGTATTGCTGATGGCGATACTCAACGTGCTTTTCTACCTCGACGCGCGCCGGGAAGTGCTGCTCATTACGGCATGCTTTTTCATCACGAATCTGGTATTCACTTTTGCCACACTGCATCTGGGGGCGGAGACGTTCGGTTACGGCTTCGCCGCCTCGGTAACGCTGTCTGCCTTTCTCAGCCTGTTTATCCTGTCACGCAAATTCAATCGGCTGGAGTATGAAACTTTCATGTTGCAGAACTAATATAGCTGCTGGGGATAGGTTTTTTAATGCCTGCAAGAATGGGAAATCGGTGGATTTACAGGCAGCCATTGACAACTGACAATTGTCAATTGTAGAATTTGAGCGGCTATGCGAATAAACAGAGAAGGTAAATTTGCGTGATCCGGAGTTTTCGCCATAAAGGATTACAACGCTTCTACGAGAAGAATGAGCGTAAGGGTTTACCCCTGCTCTAGTGGACAAGATTTCACGCATTCTGGCCCGTCTTGACTAGCAGCGGTACCTGAACAGATGGCCTTGCCAGCTCTTAAGCTTCATCCTCTGAAAGGAGAGTTCAAAGGTTTTTGGTCGGTCTCGGTTACGGGAAGTTGGCGAATTATTTTCAGGTTCGATGGAGCTGCTGTACTCGAGGTCGATTTGATTGATTACCACTGATGAAATGAGCAAGGAGAAACACACATCATGCCCATGAAAGAACCCTCGCATCCCGGACAATCGGTGCGTTATGACTTTATTGAAGCTGTTGGTTTGTCCGTGACGGATGCAGCCA
>JBKJYB010000427.1:0-2845 GCA_046716045.1 Nitrosospira sp. | reverse complement strand
TATCCGTCAAAATTGGACACCAATAATTGTTAAGTGAACAGCATTGGGTCTGTCCCCAATTCTGCGCCCAATTCCGCGCTATAAAAGGACGCTTATGCAGAGCGATGAACAGGAAATCCGGCAACTGGTTTTCACCTGGATGACCGCAAGCAAAGCGGGGGATATCGAGACGGTCTTATCACTGATGGCGGATGACGTTGTCTTTCTCGTGCCAAGCCAACCCGTCATGAGCAAAGCTGATTTCGCTGCTGCGGCACGTGCTCAATCAGGCCAGGAGGCTCAGCAATTTGATGGCAGCAGCGAGATTCAAGAGATCAGAGTTCTCGGGGACTGGGCCTTTATGTGGACGAAGCTTACCGTCGTGGTGACGCCACCTGACGGTGCTCAATCCGTGACGCGTGCAGGTCATACGCTGTCCATCCTCACGAAGCAAAGCGGAAAATGGTTGCTGGCACGCGATGCCAACATGCTGGCTCCTGTGTCAAACGAATGACGTTCAATGCGTTCCCGTGTTTGCTGCCGCTTTGCTGGAAAACACGCGGCTGAGCCTTGGCGTTGGCATCTTGAGCGCGCTGTGGTGACAAAAGGCACACATCGGCGTAATATGCCGGAATGAAACCATTTCGATGGAGTCCGGAGAAGAACGAGGCCCTCACAGCTGACCGAGGCGTTTCCTTCGAAAGTGTCGTAGTAGCGATCGAATCTGGCGGTCTGCTCGACGTCTTGACTCATCCGAACCAGGCGAAGTATCCGCGACAGCGAATTCTGGTCGTAGCTGCGGACAACTACGTCTATTTGGTGCCGTTTGCAGAGGAGGAAGAGTACTTCTTCCTCAAGACCATCATTCCCAGTCGTAAGGCGACAAGGGACTACCTGAACCAAGGTGAATCTGATGCCGAAGATTGATACATACGAACAGGAAGTTCTCGGTGCTTTCGAGAAAGGGAAGCTCAAATCGGTTGCAACCAAGGCGGAGCTTACCCAGCTCAAGGCAGCGGCTCGTGCCACCGCCATCAAGGATCGGCGGGTGAATATTCGCCTTTCGTCTGGTGATCTGAGTGACATTCAGGTTAAGGCGCTCAAGGAAGGCATTCCGTACCAAACGCTCATCGCCAGCGTACTGCATAAGTACGTCACCGGCCGTCTCGCGGAACGTACCGAGCCAAGTACCGGGCAAGCGCCCAGTCGTATACCGAAGCGGCGTACTACATCCACTAGCTGATGGTTCGCTCTTCGTCGCAGACGCCCAACCTTCCTTCGAGCGGACCTGCTCCGGCCTGCGGCCTGTGCGGATCGCTCATCTCGAATGTTGGGTGCAAACAACAGCTCGTCCCTCAGGAGGGCCATCATGAAACCTAGAATTGACGGGACCAAATTTGGCTCTATCCCTATAGAGGGGTCTGATATCGAACATGATGTTCTCATCCGGCTGTCAGGTGAGATCAAGAAGAGAAAGAAAAAGTTATCCAAGGCGGTGTTCGGTACATCTCATACCATCTCGCTCGACGAGGCTGAGCACATATTCGAAAAGGGGGCTGAACGGCTTATCATTGGCTCAGGCCACAATGGCATGGTTACGCTCTCTAAAGAGGCATCTGAGTATTTCAAGAAAGAGGAGGTCCGGGTTGATCTTTCACCCACTCCCGAAGCCATTCACCAGTGGAACAAGACTAAAGGCTCAACCATCGGACTTTTTCATGTTACTTGCTGATCTCTGGTAATCGAACATAAAGCATAGGTTGACATTTGCTCCGTGGAGCATGCTGCTGGCAAATTCGGAGGCTCATTCAAAAAGTTCAGCGTGAGCGCCAGCGCGGACAAAGCTTACGATCTCGTTTATTCTCGTACCTTGAAGCTGGTAGATCAGCAGAAAATCGCCACCGATGTGACACTCACGATGGTCGGCCCATTCGCCTTTCAGCGCATGATCAAGCCATTCGGGTCCGAGCGGTTCTTCGTGGGCGATGAGCAGCAACATAGCTTCTTTGAGGCGCTTCATGTCGTAACGCCCGGAATGGGAGAGCCGTATCCAATCTTTGGCAAATTTTTTGGTGTGGTCCGATGCTCGTGGTAAAGCCGCCCGCTTACTACTTGCCAGATTTTTCGAGGTCATCAAAAAGTTCTTGAGCTGTATTAAAACGAGTACGATGAGCCCGAACAATGGCACGAGATTCGTCCATCGCCGCCCGCGTCTCAGCGTTTGGAATCTTAAGCTCGATCGGCAACGCTTGCTCGACTACCACGCGTTTGAGGAAAAGTCTCACGGCATCCGAAACAGATAAGCCCATCGCGGCTAAAGTTTCTGTCGCTTGCGTCTTGGTTTCATCGTCCACACGCACGTGAATCATCGTTGTTGCGGCCATGGCTACCTCCTGATCAGTCAGGATGAAATTGTCTCTCAAATGAGATACAAGGTCAACGATACGTTATTACTCCTGCCATAGCGTCGCCAGAACCGCACGCTCGGTCCGTCCAATTGCCGGATTCAGGTTGAAATCTGGGAGTCCTCATGCAACGCAATGTAAAACGGGAGCTTCGGCTCCCGTTTTACATTGGATTTGGATCTGAATTACCGGGTGGCTGTCTTTCTGCGACGCGCCACCGCTCCCATCAAGCCAAGACCCGCCAGCATCATGGCGTAGGTCTCGGGTTCAGGCACGGCGGAGATCATGATGGTGCTATCCACGAGGCTATCCGGGTGTTGTATATTTACGTAGGCGACATTGGCATTGAACTTGTCGAAATAAAGACCGGTGGGTTCGGCCCCTATGGTGGCTAGGGAAGCCCAGCGTCCGATGGACTCGGCTACGCCATCATTGTTGGTATCCTGAGCAAACCAGATGTC
>JBKJYB010000426.1:0-3489 GCA_046716045.1 Nitrosospira sp. | reverse complement strand
CTGCTATACCCCGCTTTCCTTCGAGAACCTGGCGATAATATGTTTCCAGATCGTCAATAGGTTTGTCCCATGACCAAGCAGCAGCGGTTTTTCTCCCATTTTCTATTAACCTATTTCTTAGGACCTGGTTGGAGATAAGTTTTTGGATTGCCATCCGTGCGGCAGCAATATCATTCGGATCCACAACCAAAGCATTTACTCCATCAACTATATATTCATCATATCCTGTTACTTTTCCTACTATAACGGCGCCTCCGCAAGCCATCATTTCCATTGGCGGGCCGAAAAAACCTTCGACACGGCTTAGTTTTAACAATATGTCACAACTTGAATAAATTCGGCACATTTCCATCATTGGTACTTGTTCGAAGAAACGATCACACTTCCAATCAGGCTTTGGCCGGCCATATGAACTCACGCACCATACCTCAACATCCAAGTCTGAAACCGCCTGGAAAGCTTCAGCCATTCCCTTATAGGGGAGCTCAATCGCACCTTCCAACAATATTCTCGGTTTACGGTCCTTCGGTTGCAATGGCTCCGTGGGATGGAACAAATGACAATCAAGACCGTTGGGAATCAGTTGGGCCTCATGTCCAAAATTTTCAAGTAACCAAGATTTAATCCAGCGTGCTTCAGTCAAATAGTTAAAGTTCATCAGGTAAGATAATCGAGTTATGTGCTGCCATTCGCTATCTTCTGGGTGAAATCGTGTTTCATCAGACTGCACAAAGTAGAATTTGTGTTTTGCGGGCAGATTGGCCACAAGAAAAGACGTTGACCAACCGGTTGCAACAAGAATATCTAACTCTGGTGGGTACTGCTTCAAAGTGAGAATTGGTACCTTCTGGTTTGGAAACCAATCAATTCCGTGGCCTATTGTTTCAGTAAGGAGAATGACTTCATGCCCTCTTTGTAACAAGCGATTTGCATGTTGGCATATAACAGCAATTCCACCAGAAACGCCACAGAAAGGGATTAAATAAGCAATTTTCATTTCTTCGGTTTACACGTCATTTGCATCTGCCAACATGCATTGAATAGAAAAGTCCTTGCGAAGTTGAAAGGTATAAGCTTGGAAATTAGAGACTTCTTGTATGCAGCGCTTGCGTCATACTGTTCTTTTACAATCGTAAATTTACTTTGAAAATTAATATTTTCGTAAAACCATTTTTCAGTTAAAAATATATTATGTCCGGGGAATAACCCTTCCGCTGAGTTAGCATAAGGCACAACAAAGAAAAAAACTCCCTCCGCCTTTAAGACTCGATAAGATTCGTTGATTACATGATCCAAATTTGAGTGCTCTAGAAAATGGGATGACCTAACCTCTATACATGTATTGTCATTAAACGGTAGTGGGTCGTGGTTTAAATCCATCAAAATATCTGGACTATTTCTATCATTTCTAATTTGTGTGGCCTCACCAACCAAGTTATCCAATCCAATATAGCCTTCCGGTTTATAGTAACCGCAGCCTAAATCCAATTTAAGACCGGCAGGCTGTGACCTTAGGATTTCATCCACACTCGCAATTCCATTACAGAAAATATATTTGGCAGGCGTATTACTCATTTTTCGGTCTTATATATGTATTATAGGTTTTCGTACAATAGCCCATATTCTCCTTGCCTTATCTATTAGGTCGATGCTCATGCGCGGCTTTCCTACTTCGAAACAGGGATAAGACTTGCTCAGGATACCAGTAATGAGCGACCTAAAATTATGTTCTGCATTAAGTAGCTCAACAATGCGTATTCTGGCTGACTTAGCAATTTTGAGTCGCTCTTCCTCATGATGTAAAAAATATTCTGAAGCCAGATATGCTTCTTTAGGGCTATTTACTTCGATATAGTCGACTCCAGGCCGTAATAGCTTGTTAGGCGTTATTTTTTCGCTAATAACGAAAGCGCCACACGAAAGCAACATCTGCACCCGTGGTTCCCAAGAAGTTTCTGCTTCTGCGTGTACATTTATGCATATTTTGCTGCGGTTGATGTATTCAACGAGATCCTTTCCTGCAATTCCATGACAGATGTGCAGAAAATTGAAGTGGTGTTTCAATGATCCAAAGTAATCCTCGCGATGTGGCGTACTTCGGCCTATAAAGAAAAAATCCCAGTCCAATATGGCGGGTTTTGGTAAGTATGTTTTTGTAGCTACTGGAAACGTGAAAGCACCGGACAAAAAAAGGCCATCATCCTGCATGAAGTTTAGCGAAGACTCGTCATAGTGAAAAATATAATCATAAGGTAAATACCTTATAGCTCTAAAGGATAGGTAGCGAATAATAGAATCTTTCGTATAGTTGAGCTTACTATCAATATGACGCGGAAACGGCTCACTGGACAATGCTACTTTAATACCACTTAACTGATTTAATACATCTATCGGAATTAGCTCAGGGCGAAAAAAAATATTTATGTCTGCGTTAAAATTTATTAAGTCGGAATAGAATTCTACGGACACCCCAATATGGAGTGAGTATTCCCTCACATCGCCGAGGATATCCAATTCGTTCTCATAGCAAAAGCGAAAATATTCTGGCTGACTAATAATGGCTATTCTTAAATTATTATTGAAGCTAGAAGTCACAATCACCCACCTTTCTGAGCTCCCGTTTTTCTCAGAAAGACACGAAGTAAATTAGCAATACCAAGAAGTGCTATTCTCGGGCTACTTAATAACTCGCTTTGCTTCTTTATTAACTCGTCACGCTCAATAACTATCCTCTCCATATCTTGCATAAGCGACCATCTTTTTTCGGCAAGATTAAGTAGCGGCATTCTTTCTTCTTTGTCTATCAAAATCTTAGGAACCCCATCAAGATAACAAGAAGTTGAGGGGAATTTGTTGACGGCGTTTTGAACTGCTCTTTCCGACCCACATACAAAAAAATACGACCCTAATGGCTCCTCATATGCGTCCGAAGTATAGGCGGTTGTCGTGAAGGTTCGAACAGGCAGAGTCTGAGGATTATGAAAGTCGATGGTCCGGAAAACCGTTCCTAGCTTAACTTCAAGGGAGAAAATAGTCACCGTTTCGAAGTGATTCGTCAGTAGATTTGTCAAATCTCCGAAATTGAACTGATGAAGATGAAAAGGATTTTCTCCATAAGTCTCTTCGGCTAACCTATCAAAAGTCGAAGTAGGAACAGATCCAATAAAAATTCCATCCTTACTTAAAACCCTTTTGATCTCGCGGACCCCTTCCTCTGGCCGAACAAGGTGCTCTAAGGTTTCTAATGAAACAAAAGTATCAACAATCCCATCCGCCAACGGTAGTTTTTCTAATTCCGCTACATCGAATAATTTCCCGCCACTTGCATAATTAGACATCGCCGTCGTGATTGTTGCCTGATCCGGGTCAAATCCATGATAAGACGTAATATGATCGCCATTAAAAAATGTGCTCCCATATCCGATCCCACATGCGCAGTCAACGACAAGGCCTCTTGCAGCAAGGGACGCGATGGCATAGCGCTGATAG
>JBKJYB010000425.1:0-4289 GCA_046716045.1 Nitrosospira sp. | reverse complement strand
AAGACTTTCTGGAAGCGTTTGTGAAGCATCTCACCACGCCCGGCGAAAACCGGGACCCTTATACGGAAATCTATCTTCGACGCTGGTTCGAGAATTATTCCCGAGGTCTGCCGCCCCATGCGTGTGCAGAACTGCAACGCAACATATGGTCCATCGGCTCGCATGGCGGGCTGATACGACCCCTGGTTCTCACCATGCTGGTCGACAGCGCCTATCAGGGGCTTGGATTCGCCATAGAGCATCAGTGCCTCACTCACAGGTCGGAAAATGTAGCCAGCTCGCTGGGTATTCTGGCGCCTCTCCTGAATTCGCTGATCAGAGGCGCCGACCCGGTCGAGGTAATTTCTTCATATGCCGAATCCATACGCACACCTCAAATAACCGGCGAGGAGCTCTTCGCCGCTTATCGCGAGCATGGCGGTCCTGGTAATATCCCGAAAGATGAGATGTGGCAACTTCACGTGAAACTCAATGACGCGCCTTATGAGGTCGTGCAGTTAGCCCGGCAGCATGCCGAGCCTGAAGTGGTCCGTCATCTCCTTGCGACTGCCTGCTACCCGGAACACGGCCTGCCGCTGCTTTTGTATCTCATCATAAAACATAATCTTGGGGTCGAGGAATCACTTCTGGCGAATGCCAACGCCGGCGGGGACAACGTGCACCGAGGCATGATTATGGGGCTGATTGCCGGGGCGTCCAACGACGATCTGCCACGCCATCTGATAGAAGGATTGATTGATCGAGAAGAACTGAAAACCGAGATTGACATGTTCGTGGATATTGCTATGCGAGGAAACGCCATTTGAGTATCTCGCACCGTGAGGTGGGCCTTGGCTACTCGTAACGTAAAAATTCTTCTGCCAGCGAGTCGGCGCCATAACGCCTGATCAGCGCTTCAATTTCCGCAAGCAGGGTGTCGTCTTCGTCATCCTCCAACACACCATCGCCCACCAGCCTGGCAGGCAAGCCCGAGGCAATGGCTTCTTTTATCGTTTCAAGCGTGGGCGGGTTCTCCCGGTTCTCGTCGTTCATCACCACATCAATCACCCGGGAAAGCGGTTCGCTAGCAGTGTTCTGTGCAAAGTCGATGGCGAGTGCGGCTTCACCATACTCCTCAATCAACGCATCCAGTTCGTCAAGTAACGATGCGTCGATATCAAAGTGGTGCAGTTGCTCCGTCTCGTCGAATCCAGCAGGGAGCAAGCCGGCGATAAAGGTGCGCACCGTAGCGAGTGTTATGGGTTCCTCGGCATCCGGATCGTTGACCTGGCTTTCGATAAGTGCTGACAGATTGGCACTGACGCGGGTGGCAATATCAATGGAATTACGGATCATGGCTTTATCCTCGTTACGGAACGCGTTTAATGGCCGACAATATTTATCATGTGCAAGGCTATCGCTTATCGTACTTACTGTTCAAACTAGATGCAGTCTGGTTGGTGTCCGCCCTTTCGCCCTCCCCACCAGAGTATGATGACGATCTTTTCTGGTCGCCGCACCCTGCGCCCGGTTAGCTGTTTACGCGTGTTAACGGTTCAGGGCAATTGCGAGTTGTGCTTCATTGTCTTTCACCTGCCTGGATGTCAGCATGAATATGGAAGTAAAGATACAATCAGTTTAGATCTCATGACGAAAAAGTCAATGTTCGATCAGGTGCCGTCTCTCACCCGAGATGGGAGAGAATGAGGACTCCCCAAACCTTTCAAACATTCCAGAATTCCCGGATGAACAACCTCTTGAGAAACGATACTTAACTACCCACTCAAACGAGAACCATGATGAAAAATCTCCTGCTACTTGTCGTGTTGTTATTCTGTAGTTCATTGGCGCAAGCCACCGTGCAGGGCAAGGAGGTAATTTACACTGCCGGCGGCATCACCCTGAAAGGTTACATTGCTTATGATGATGCAATCAAAGGCAAGCGTCCCGGAGTGCTGGTGGTGCATGAATGGTGGGGTAACGACGAGTATGCGCGCAAGCGTGCGAGAATGTTGGCAGAACTAGGCTATACGGCATTGGCACTGGATATGTACGGCGACGGCAAACAGGCTCACCATCCGGACGAGGCCGCAAAATTCTCGGGCGAGCTGGCAAAGAATTTGCCCTTGGCAAAAGCGCGTTTTGAATCGGCAATGAAATTACTGCGGCAACAGAAGAATGTGGATGCGGAGAATATCGCCACGCTGGGTTATTGTTTCGGTGGCAGTGTGGCGCTGCAAATGGCGCGCTTGGGCGAGGATTTGAAAGGTGTGGCGAGTTTTCATGGCGGCCTGGCAACGGAAACGCCAGCACAGCCGGGCAAGGTGAGAGCGCGGATTATTTCTTTTACTGGAACCGAAGATCCCATGATTCCGGCGGAGCAGGTCGCGGCGTTCAGGCAGGAAATGGAGAAAGCCGGGGTAAATTACAAGGCGGTGACTTTTGCCGGCGTCAAGCATAGTTTCACCAATCCAGCCGCGGATGAATATGGGCGCAAATTCAATTTGCCGCTTGCATACGACGCCGCGGCGGACAAGGCTTCGTGGGATGAGACTAAAGGATTTCTGGCTGATGTGTTTAAGGCGAAGTGATATCGAGGGAGACAAATTGCGTTCGCTGATAGCAAGTTCGCGTGTGCAATCTATTGGCAAGTGTTCTAAATAACTGATCTCGCCTTTATTTCAGGTGAATTATTTTTGGTCGTGGTGTATGAGAAAGCTGTACTGAGCCGCCAAATTTGTATAAACTTAGAGCCATATGGCTGGCGCTTAACTCAAACGGAGGGCACTATGACTTCTTTTTTACCACCCATCGCTCGTAAGTCCTTTTCTGCCTCCAGCGTCCTTGGCGGTGAACGGGTACTGCGCGCCCATCCGCGCTCCGCAGTCGAATGGATTGACCTGGTGCGCAAAGGTATCCCGGCCCCAGCGATTGACGCCGTTATTCAGTTGGTGAACGTGCGGCAGATCGAACTCTCCCGCGCGCTGGATATTCCTGAGCGCACACTGGTTCGACGAAAAAAGGAAGGGGTGCTCAACCGTGAGGAATCGGGCAAGTTACTGCGACTGGCACGGGTTATTGAACGCGCTGCGGAGGTGTTTGAAGATGGTCCGGCGGCGTTGGACTGGATCAAATCATCCAACGCCAGTCTTGGTGGCGCGACACCGCTGTCCATGCTGGACACTGATCTTGGGGCAGGCTCCGTGATGGACACGCTGGGCCGGATTGAACATGGCATCTTTGCGTGACGGAGACAGTGTGGCGCATTGTCACTCAGCGCTTTGCCGCATTGGCTTTTTCTGGTGAGGGCGCGCGCTTGTTCGGGGGCCGCTGGAACCGCAAGGGTGAATCGGTCGTGTATGCCGCTCAGAGCAGATCATTAGCCCTTCTCGAAATGTTGGTTCAAGATAAACCCTTACGCGCGCACTACCTGCTAATTCCCGCTGAGATTCCTGATGATGTTACGAGGCTGGAGATCGACTCCAGGCAACTCCCGGCGGATTGGCGTAGCCTCGAGGGCCGCGAGGTTCTTCAAGATATCGGCAGCCAATGGCTGCGCGATGCCAAGTATTGTGTTTTGGAAGTTCCCAGCACGGTAGTCCCAGCGGAGCGGAATCTGTTGCTCAATCCTATGCATCCAGATTTTGCCAAGATCAAGATTGGCCAACCCGAGACCCTTGAGAGCGATCTGCGATTGATGCGCAATCTGTCGGAAGCATGACAGGGAAACTTTCTAACCTTTGAAGATTTCGCGGCGATGATAGTCAAGAAATTGAGTATGTGGATACATGTCAGGTCGTTCAGGGAGTAGCAGTTTAGAATTTCCGCCCAGTAGTTGGTTCGACTGTATCGGGACGGCGGTCCTTTGCTATAAGCAGGCTGTAATCGTCATCCACCGATATCAAACCACGGTCAAACATCCAATGGACGGTTCCCGAAAGGGCAACGCCATTACGAACACTGTCTGGCCCCCGATGTTCGACGGGTCGAATGTGGGCGGCTTGGACTTCTGAACGGCCACCGCCGTTGATGATCTTGAGACGGGTTATCGCGCATGTGTCGCGATAGGCACTTTTTACCGCTACTGAGAATGCCTTATCTCGGAATGGTCTCGATACAAGCTGCTGGATGATCCGACGATTTTGCTCCATCGGAACATAGAGGGGGACTCTGACTGTCTTGCGTATTTCTGGCGGAGAGAGAGGGATTCGAACCCTCGGTACGGGTGAAGCCGTACGCACGCTTTCCAGGCGTGTACCTTAAACCACTCGGCCATCTCTCCGATCAAAGGAACCCGGCTGACCGGAACC
>JBKJYB010000424.1:0-4482 GCA_046716045.1 Nitrosospira sp. | reverse complement strand
CGGGACCGTATTCGATCACCTGACCATCTTTCAGAATTATCGAATAATCGACAATATCATGAATGGAGCCGGAGAAAAAAGACCAGGCGCTGGTGCGCCGCTCGATGTAGAGCAGGACTTCATATTCACCGCTGCGCTGGTAGCCGTCCGGGTTGCCGACGATTCTTGTCACTTCGTCTTTTGTGAGTCCCTCCCGCAGCCCCGTCATTTTTCCTCCCGTAACGCATGAGGAAAGCATCAGGGTGCCAAGCAGGGCGAGAATGATGAGTTTCATAATTGGCTCCAAATGAATAAATATTCAAATTTATGAAACATCCGGGCTAAATAGGAAGGTTCCACTATTTTTCCGAAGTGGGTAAAGATTCAAGTTCCTTGATAAGCAATGCTACTTCAGCGACTTCCGCCAGTACCTCCTTTACCGCGCGTTCAAGCGTGTAATGACGTTTCTCCATTTCGCGCAAATGCTCGGGAAATTGTTGGATATATCGCTTCTGCCTGGTACGCGCTTTTTCCGAAATATGAAAAGCGAATAGCATTTCCAGATTGTCGTAGGGTTTTGGCATGGTTTTCATCGCTGTGGATCGACTATCGTCGGAGAATTGGTTGCGTAGGGGTTATTGGCGCTATCGTTGCTGTATGGGCTTCCGTACCGGCCATAGGGATTGTTGATGGAGTCGGGGCTGTATTTACTCCCGTATTGTCCGTAAGGATTGCTGGTGGAATTGGGATCGTAGGGATTCGCGCTGAGATTTCCCAGATATTTTCCGGTCTGCCGCTCCCTGAGCTGTGGCGTTTCCGCGTGCGTATCGTCATGCATAACCCCGGCCATCAAAACAGCGAGAAAGACGCCCAATGCCATGGTGCTGAATTTCATGCCGCCTCCAAACAGTGACTGGATTGCCGCCATGTGGCGTTTGCTCATCGTTGCATACGAATAGCCATGCGCCCTCATTTTAGATGCCTTGCACTGATTTATCCACCTTTTCAATGCCCCCCGCTAATTTCTCCCGCGTCTGTCAAATTTCCGGCGATTTTGCTGATGTCTGTATTGCTGCCTTCTATCAACTTGCCGTCTTTCCCCCAGTCTTGGCTCTCGAGGGCATCCGGCGCGGAGGAAATGCCGGAGGCGGGTGAGGCGCCAAATCCGGCTTGGGTAAAGGTTTCAGATCTATCATCGCCTCTTCCTTTTCATCCGGTTTGGCGGCTACAAGCGCTTTGCTTATCGTTACCAGGCGAGAGGCATCTTCATCCGGCATGCGCCGCATCGCATCTACAACTTCCTTGATTAGCGCTTCCCTGCCGGAAACAGGCGTTTCGGCGGCACCTTTGGGAGATTTACCCAAAGTTGCCTTGCCGGGTTCGTATGGCACCGGCGTTGTTTCCGCCACCTGCCCCGGTTGCGGCATGAGCATCCCGAAATGCATCAGCGTCGGCGGCAGTTTGAGTACTTCCGCAATTTTGTTCAATCGCTTTCCACGGGGCTGCGTCGCGCCGGACTCCCATTGCTGAACTGCCTGCGGGGAGACACCAACTCGCTCGGCCAATTGAGATTGGTTCAAGTTAAGTTTTTCACGCCCGTCGCGAATTATTTTCGCAATATTCATGCTTGCGCGATACCAAAACGTCAAAAGAATGTTTTGCAATAATTTCTTGCATGATACAAGCAACGCTTGCAGTTGAATTACAAGAATTACTTGACATGTACAAGTATTGCTTGTAATAATGCTTTCCATCGGCATTTCGGGGTGAAAGATAGCCCGTCAATCATCAATTTCAGACAAAAAATTGAATTTAAGCCACTTAAAGCTAAAAGAAATGAAGCAAACAAGGTTATTTCGGTGAATTACTACGAACGCTATTGCGGCGACTATCAGCGCGACACCGCGCACCTTTCCCTGGCTGAGCACGGCGCCTATACGATGCTGCTGGATACTTATTTCAGTGTTGAAAAGCCGTTGCCGGAAGAGCTTACCAGCCTCTTCAGAGTTTGCAGGGCCATGACCCGGGTTGAGCAACAAGCCGTGAGGGCGGTTGCGGAACAATTTTTTCCTGTTTCCGGAATTGATGGTTTGCGTCACAACGCCCGCGCAGACCGTGAAATTGCCAAAGCCCGGCCAAAGATAGAAGCAGCGCGAATCAACGGCAGAAAAGGAGGGCGTCCTTCCAAAGAGAAAGTGGCCGAAAGAGAAAACCAGTACGAGATCTTGCAGAAACCCGCCGGGTTATCCGCGGTTTCTGAAAATGTGACCGCCGGGATAACCCCCGAGCCTACCCGCCGGGAACCCGGCGGCAAAGCTCACCAGCACCAGCACCAGTTCCATAAAGACCTGAAAAGCATTGATACACAGATTGTTTCTCAATTAGAGGAAGTAGGGTGAACTTAAACAAACGACAGAAATGTCCCACAGATTTTAGAGCGGCGGCTTGGCCTGAATCTTTGCTGAGTTGCCCCCTTCATGCCCCCTACCGCCCACCCGTAATCATGCCGCAGGATGGGCCTTGACGGTCTTTATCCCGTGCTCCTTGATCCCGCGCTGTGGAGATTCGCTTCGGTCGTGTGGTAACCTGCGACGGATCTCTGTGTCGAGCCGTTGGCCAACAGGCCCGCTGGGCCTGGCGTTTCGAAAAATCTGGTCTGGGGGCCGGGCTAAATTTGAGAGACCGGGATTCGATTCAAAGGCACGCTGGACGAGGCTTTACGCATAATCCTATGGGACATTTCTGTCGTTTGTTTAATTGCACCCAAAGCAGTCATGAGTTGTTGCCTGGGCTGGAACATCAGCTTGTTTCCCCATGCCGTATTGCGCGAGCAGCAAATCGACATAGTTTGGGAGATGGTCGAAGCCGACTGACGGAAACAGGAGTTTTCTGACATATCTAAGACATTCCCAACAAGGTTATTTATGCCAAATCCCTCGGAATAATGGAATGGACGCCCACTACCCTAAACGGCATCGAAGTGCCAAAGTAGCGGTGCAATGACCGAGATAAAGCGTTGGTTGCGTGTGGCGATTATGAAATAAGCCGTACTGACTGAGGCAGGCTTGCGGGTGAATGATTAGAATGCTTGAATTCGAAGACTCACTTTATACTTAGCATGTCTCTGGTTGACTAATAACTGTTGAGTATCAATCTACCTCAGGAGGTTACATGGGTGAATTCGGGATCTTACCTTGGCTGATAGCATCCGCAATTTTTTTCGTCGTGCCATTTTGGAAAATCTTCGCCCGGACGGGTTTCAAGCCCGCATTTTCACTACTCGCACTTATCCCTGGCGGTATTCTGATACTCCTGTGGGTAATTGCGTTTGCGAAGTGGCCCGCATACACGGAAACGAAAGAGAAGGCAGCATAATGGAAATTGCAGTTCGATCTATTTACGCTATATTTACCACTATTTAACATAATATACATTATCGGCAAATTAGAATTGGCTATAGGGGGATGATTTTGATTTCTCCAGCGAATGTTAAATTTTTTGCGCAAGGTGTGAGAGCTTCGGCCAGTTAAAACCTTAGCGGTAAGAAATAATTTAATGTTATGTGTGGCTGCGTACAGAAGCGATAGACCAATTGTAGGAAAATTAATATTGGTATCTGCTTTTTTCTCCCTCTTGTAGTGGATGCCACTGGCCCGGCACAGGCCAACTACTCCTTGCCGGGCCCTTTTTACGTCCACGCCGGTAAGCCCCGAATCCCTCCAAATACTGTTCTTTCGGTTTTTGCGGCACATGGCTGTGTTGGTTGCAACATCTTGGAATAGCTATTCCGCGTCATTGCACCCTGCCCGTACCCCAAAAACCATACGCTCCACCCCATCCAGCGGCCGGCTTTAAGCTTAATGGCTCTTCATCAAGTCCGCATTAATTTGCCGGAAGTTTTTACATTCGATATTGAATCCATTTTCCTCGGAAAATATTTTCCTTGTTTTTCAAGACCTTCAATAGGTTCTGAGATCTGGCTTGATTATTGCTTCATAAAGTTTGTAAAATGAAAACATTCTTGGCGAAGAATGATGCAGAGCCACTTAATAAGGAATAATAACAATGCGCATAACAGCGATCGGGATCATGATATTAATGGGCATTCTGGCAATGGGCGGAGCGCAGGCGGGGGAAAAAGACAAGGCCCAATCGGACCAGAAAAATGACAACGCCTCTGGTAAGGAATGGGATCCAAAATGGGGCAATGCGTCGGGAAAAAATCCAGATTATCCATCTAATAAAACGCATCAGAAGACGGCTGGTAAAGAATGGACGCCGCCGCCGGGACGCCTTCCTGATTCCATCGTTACCAACCTTAAGTTTGACAGTGATCGCCAAAAACATCAGGATCAAATGCCCGGGCGATTCGATAATGTAAGCACAGTGCCTGAACCCGGCAGCCTCATACTTGTTGGTATTGGCTTGATTGGCCTACTTGCGGCACGCAACCGCAAAAAATGAAAAAATACACTTATCAGGACTAGTGACTACAGCGTGACA
>JBKJYB010000423.1:0-7410 GCA_046716045.1 Nitrosospira sp. | reverse complement strand
GCCATCGTGAAAAAGCGGCTCAATACCGAGGCTTCGCTTTACACAATTCTACAAATCCTGAGCCTAACTCTTTTCGAGAAAACGACGCTCGATCAATTACTTAAAAACACAGAGATGCAAATGACCCTACAGAAAAACAATAACCAACTGAATCTATTCAACTAAATTTCCGGACACCACTGGTTTGGCATCTATCTCTCCCTCCAGGCGTTGCAGCTCCTCCAGCGAATAGCGGTAACTGGAGTCCAATATTAACGCGGCGCGAAAATAGCGCACTGCTTCTGGCATTCTTCCCAGATACCGCAGGCAGACTCCCTTGTTGTGATGTACTACCGCTCGATTATTGTCGATTGCCAGCGAGGCATCATACAGCGGCAATGCTTCCGCATAGCGACCCACATCGAATAAGACATTTGCCCATTCATTGAGTGCCGGCGCATATTCCGGATCAAGGCCGAGCGCAACGCGAAAGGCTGAGATTGCGGCTTGCGGCTCGCCAAGATCGCGGCGAACCAAGCCCATATTACCCCAGTGCATCGGATTCCATGGCGCCAGGCGTAACGCTGCGCTGAAATGGGTAAGGGCGATTGCAAAATCCTGGCGGGACCAGGCAACATTGCCTAACCCACGCCAGACATCGGCGCAATCCGGGTGCTTCTCGGCCCTTTCCTGAAAGAACAATTGGGCATCCTCGAGCTTTCCAGTCCGCCACGCCTCGTAACCTGGCATAAGCGCCGGATCGCCTGGAGGCCAGTCATTCCATTGCATGGCGTTAAGGTTGCCCTTGTGGGTTATTCTGAGGTTGCCAACTGGTAGCAGCCCGCCAGCACCGTCATGTGTTCCCCCGTGGCCAGCGCGGGCCGCAGGTGCGCCTGCTCGGCGCCGTTCAGGAAGATAATCCGGTTGGGCAACCCGGTGATGCGCAGCAGCAGGCCGCTTGCTGCATTGTCGCCGCGGAAGACGTGTAGCTGAAGACCGGCCGACGGTTGAACACCGGACATCCAGGTGGTCTGAAGGTAGACCAGCAGAGCAATCCGGCAGGCTTCTTTTTTGTCGCAGTGTTCGCCCATGTGTTGGCCTGGACCATCGTAATAGGTATAGCAACTGGCACTCCAGGACGGAGTAAGCCGGTGGCCGGTGACATGTTCCAGATAGGCCAGCACAGATGCCGACGAGAGGAAACTCCGTGCGTGCGGTCCGAGATGCGCGCGTAGATTGTGCTGGGAGATTTCTCCCGGACATTGCTTAGCAACCAGACTCCAGCTTGCATCCTGCTGTTGTGCAAGCGCCTCGCTGAGAAGATTTATATGCGTATCATGGCCGAGAGCGGGCGGGCCCAACACGGCCGCGCCACGATCAAGGAATTCCATATGAAGTCGGGCAAGCGATGAGGGGTCGATATCCAGACCCGTGCCGGTATCGATCGTCCGGCTGGGAGTGAAAGTGTTCACAGCAAGGCTTCCTCCCGGGCAAATTCTTCCAGCAGGATGGCGCCGATCTGCGTCGGCACAGCATGCTCGCGCAACGCTATACCGGCCTGAATCACATTCCGTTTTTGCCGCTCATAAATCTTGCCGGAGGTCCATGCATCGGGAAACCGTTCCTGCAGCCTGCGATGATAGTGGCAAACATTGAGAAAAGCATGCACGCCATCTACGAGCCCTCGCAACGGGCGCAAATCCGGCCGCCAGGGGGAGACGAAACCGATGGTTTCGGATTCCGGATCACGCGCGCGGGCGATCGTATCGTAGAGCCGAAAAATATTCATTCTGATATGGCTTGATTCATGGCACAGCAAATCGCCAATACGCTCGACGTCATCGGCGCTCATAAATATTGTTCCCGGCAGCTCCGGCGGGCTGTGACTGCGCGAGTGCCCGCGTTGTTTCAGAATACACAGTGCTTTGACGTGGCGATAGAGGGCATGGAAGGCGAGCGGCCAGATCTGGCTGAGAAGTTCCAGCGCTGTTTCGATACGCCCGGTTCCCAGGTCAATCTCCTCATCCGTTGCAGGCCCGAAAGAGGATAGCAGGGGAGTAACTTCAGCGATCCCGTTAAGCACGGGAAAACCCCCAATATAGGGCAGGACCGCGAGGCGGGGATGACTGAAGCCCGCCGGCAACCCACTTCCGTTATTGATAAGCGTCAGACTTAATCCATCGCTCCAGACGAAGTGGGTTTTACCTTCATTTTCCACCACTGCCAGCGTGATGCCTGGCGCATCATTGGACAGCACGGCGTGGACGTGCGGCAGGTACAGCGGCCCCGCCGAGAAGAGACAAGGGGGCAAAATAAAGGTGATGTTGCGTACGTCGGGATGGTGAATAAAATGCCGCACCCCGGACAATATCTGTCTTGTGCCGGGATTGCCGGAGTCATCCGGCTCTGCCTTCGGGGCGGTGTCTATTTCTGCCAGTGGAGTGGAAAATAGCCGGGCGCGGGTATTGGCAGGCAGGTTGTCAAGGGTAGCGATAAGACGCTGCGCGAGCTGGTACTCGTTTGTGTCCATTGTGTCCATCGCTGCGGAGATCTGGTTCCGTAAGCGTACCGAACGGGCCAGCGCGGAGAACCCGAACAATATGTCAACGGTGCTGCCGGGCGCGGCCGGGTAACACAGGCCCGCACAGTCCGTCAGTACATGCTGCGGCAGCGCTTCCCGTAATGTTTCCCTCAGTGTTCCTTTGAGGCCGGTGTCATTGAGACTACTCACACCGCAACCGCCTGGTTTTTCATGGATGTAAAGTCGTGGGAAAAGCGTTCACCCTCGTTATTGAAATAGTTGTAAGTGTTCAGGTGATCGAACGCGACTTCATCGAAGGATAGCCAGTGCATCAAATAGGGATAAAGTGTTTTGTAAAAGGAGCATTCGGGGGTGCGGTGCCGGACTGTGCCGTAACGCTCCCAGGCCTGCGCGGAGCATCCGGACTGACATAGCTGCCGATAGGAGCAGTTGCCGCATCCTTCAAGATCAGCCGGCCGGCGTTCGCGAATTTGCTGCATGACGGCATTATGCCGGGACGGTTGTGACAGGCTCTCCAGGCCGGCATCGAAAATGTTTCCCAGCTTGAGTCCGGGAGATTGGGTGGCACGGCCGCAGGGATAAATATCGCCATTGGCGGCAACGGCCTGGAAAGTATCCCCCGCCCCGCAGTGGGTTCGCATGCAGCGCGTTCTGCGCTGTTTGCTGGTGAGAAAATCACACATGCTACGGACGTTGTCCTCCAGCAACGGTAGTCTTTGCACTACGACGTGGTTCATCAGGTCTTTGATAAAATCAATAATCTGTTCCTGGCTCAAGCCAACCTTATTCCAGTTCTTTCGCGCATCGCCCAGATATGCCACAGGGTTTAACCGGAAGCCATGGATGCCAAGATTAAGCATGGTGGCGGCCAGGGCTGCCGGGTCATCCGCATTGGACCGGTTCAGCACCACCAGGCCGCCGAAGGGTACCTCGAACTGGTGTAGCAGATCGATTCCTTTGGCAATCTTGCTGAATGATTCCTTACCGTTGACCTGAGGGCGGCTCAAATTCTGGCGCTGCGCGCCCCCATCGAGAGAAATTCCTACCCGGATATCCTCTTCCTTCAGCCAGCGGACCCGTTCCTCATTCAGTAAGGTGGCATTGGTCTGTGTGCTAAGAAATAGCCTCCGGTTGCCTCGTGATGGGTGATTACGAATGTATTTCACGGTGTCCTTCATGAGCTCATATTTCAGAAACGGCTCACCCCCGGCAAACTCGAAAGCCAGCGTGTCGCTCTCGCGCATGGCAAATGCAAGATCCACAGTCTTTCGGGCAATATCCCGATCCATGGCCGGCATGGATGAGTTGGCCCCCGCCAGGCAATACGGACAGGCAAGATTGCATTTCTCGGTAATGAGCAATTCGATCAGGTTTCCCTCGTCATAATTGGGTCCATCCGCGAACATCCGCCGGTCCACGGCGGCATGTCCATTAAGAGTCAGCAGGCCGCGCCGATAGAGTTGTGCGGCAAAGTCCAGGGCGCTGTCCGGACCGTATTGCAATAGATTATGGCGTAACCAGCCAAATGGCTTTTCATCCAGTTGCCGGAACAATTTTGACTCGCCAGCACTGAGAAACGCCCACGCCGCATTCTCAGGGTGAATAGCAAGCGTCTCGCCCGCAATATCCTCCAGGATTATGCCTTCCGTGCCTAGCACGGTTTGATCGCTTAAGTTGATCGTACCGAAAGGTTCGTAGCGCTTGCCGTAAGCATCCGCTAAATACGTGCTTTCCGCGCTTTCCCTGTAAGGTCTGCTGAAGTATTTCATATCGCGATCCTCCTAAATAGCTTGATCAAGGCTGACATCCAGCAGCCAGCCTGGAACGTCGTCGCCGGCAATTTTCCAGCCCCCGTTCATCCCCACCGTCAAACGAGACGAGGATACGATTTCATCGGTAAACGCACCGTCCATACCAATAATCTGCACCAATTCAGGATCATAGATCAGGCTTGTGCCGGTATCCTCGCGCACCACGCGTCCACCGCGAAAAAGGCTGTAGCCATGATTGGGGATCACCAGCAAGGGAGATGTCAAATACTCCCGTATCTCCTGCGCATCCGCCGGCCAATAGCGCGCAAGTACGGCGAAATAGCGCCGGGCCAGAATTGCCGTGGCGGGGCAATCCCATCGGCAGGGAAAATGCTGAATAATTTCCCAGCCAAAATAGCGCGCAAAAATGTTTGTGGTCCAGCTCAGATTATGCACCTGTGGTTCCGCTTCCGATTCTGATTCCTCCAGGAGCATGAGGCCTACGTCTCCTTCGTGGTTCGAGGCGGCGATTGGCCAGTGATCTTCGAACGCTTTGCAGCAGCAGGACGGATAACCGAGTAATCTTCCCAGGAAGCTTTCCCATCCAAACAGCTGACATAGCCAAGCCATCAGCACGGTTTGTTCGTCGGCGGCAACCAGCAATCCACGCCATGCACCAGAACCGGCGCGTGCGCCGGTTACCTCTGTCATGCGATTACTGTAGCCGCCCTTGCATGAATCGTGTTGCGGCAGGAATTCATGCGGGCCAAGTAGCGTGTAGTAACCGCGTGTCCGCGTCCAGTTTGCCAAGGCGGTCAGGCTTTGCTCGCCGCCATGAATCAGGGCCAAAGGCTTGGCTCCCGCAAGTAAAAGGCGCAACTGCGTTTGCCGCAACAGCGCCTTATCCGGCTCAGTTCGCCACACTACCGGACCTAACAGGCTCGCGTCATCGATACTGACCGACACCGCGCTCATTGGGGGCGGCAGAGATTCTGGCACGGCATCAGATTCCCACTGCCACTCGCGAAGCGCCGTCGCGGGATCGCTGTCCAGTAACTGGCGCAGTTTTTTATCCTGGCAGGCCGCTTCGACAAAAGTGCGAAGCAACCCGGCGGCGCGGCCTGACCACGCCGCCCCCTCAACCGGCATGGACCGGCATGAGATTCATCGGCTGGGGCGACTAACGCGTAATGTGGAAGCCGCGCACATGTAAATCCACCGGGCCGGCTGCCGGAATGGCGACCTGGCCTCCGTCCGGCAGGGTGACGTTGATGAGAGCGGCAGCCACGTTAGTCCTGGGGTCAAAATTGGCATGCCCCCCGCCATTGACGAATCCTGGCGGGCCGGAATTCACATGAGAACCGGCTCTGCCAAGATCACCGACGTTCAGGCGGTTGCCAATGCCTCTTGCCGGGTCGAAATTGGCATGACCACCCCCGTTGACGAATCCGGGAGGTCCGGAGTTCACATGGACGCCTGCTCTGCCAAGATCACCGGCATTCAGGCGGTTGCCAATGCCTCTGGCCGGATCGAAATTGGCATGACCGCCCCCGTTGACAAACCCCGGAGGTCCTGAATTCACATGGACGCCCGCCCTGCCGAGATCGCCCACATTCAAGCGGTTGCCAATGGCGCTGGCTGGGTCGAAATTAGCATGGCCACCGCCGTTGACGAATCCTGGCGGCCCCGAGTTCACATGGCTGCCGGCCGCGCCTATATTACCCAGATTACCTATGCGGGATGCGATGGCTTTGTTGGTCTCAGCCGCAATGATGGAATTCAGATCGCCGATTGTGAGATCGCCAAGTCTGGCGTTTGCAGCCAGCGAGCGAGGCTGGGGCGTTTCCGCTGCCTGTGGATCAATTTCCGGGGCGGGTGGTGGAGAATCCTCTGGTTTCTGCTCATCAGACATTATTAACTCCTTTTTGTGGGAAGTGATAGCGATAACTCATGGGAATTGGGAGAGGTGATATCAGGTTGGATTGGAGATTGAAGCGTTTATTCCCGCGGGAATAAACCATGTTCCTCCCGGGACATGTGCTTCTTTCCAACATTTTTAAAGTTAGTATAGGAAATCGTCATTGTCAAGGTGCCTGATCAAAATTTTTTATGCCATAAAATTGCAACAAAGCAATGGCATGTCTGGTTCAATAGAACTGGCATAATCCTGATCAGGGTCTGTATCTTGGCGGATAGAAGTAAAGTGGACCCCTCCGTCAAGACAATAATGCATCGAGTTTAAGAGGGTAACCTTTTACATGCAGCGGCACGGCGCTGCCCCGGTTTTCTGTTTCTTTTTTTGTGTCTGGGAGCGTCTTTTCTGTCTCAGCGAACTTATCCACAATCCTGGCTCCGCCGCCCCTCGCTGTCCGGTAGACCTCGTCCGGCGTAACGTAATTCAACGACTGGTGGATTCTTTGCGTGTTGTAAAACACAAAATATTCTGTCAGTCCCAGCAGCAATTCAGGCACGCTGGCGTACCCTTTCAGATACACATCTTCGTGTTTGACGCTGCGCCAGAGCCGTTCCACAAAGATGTTATCCAGTGCCCGCCCACGCCCGTCCATGCTGATGCTGATGCCGTGCGTCTTAAGCATGCGGGTGAAAACGTCAGCAGTGAACTGGCAGCCCTGATCAGTATTGACTACCTCGGGCGTACCATAAGCCTGCAATGCCTGCTCCAGGCAATCCACGCAGAACCCGCTATCCAGCGTGTTCGATAGCCGCCATGCCAGCACTTTACGCGAGTACCAGTCAATCACGGCCACCAGGTACACAAACCCCTGTGTCAGGCGGAGGTACGTGATGTCCGTACTCCATACCTGGTTGGGACGGGTCACCTCCACGCCCCTGAGCAAGTACGGATAAACCTTGTGCTGCGGGTGCGGACGGCTGGTGTTCGGTCCAGGTGCCATGCCAGCAAGACCTAATCTGCCCATCAGCCGTTGCACCCGCTTGCGGTTGATCCGGTGCCCTAAACTACGCAGGTAATGCCTGATCTTGCGGCTGCCGTAAAACGGATGCCGTGTATATTCAGCGTCAATCAGTCCCAGCAATGTCAATTCCTGCGCGTCCGGCTTTGCGGCTGGGTGTGACGCATAGACCGTGGAACGTGCCACACCTGTCAGTTCGCATTGC
>JBKJYB010000422.1:0-2867 GCA_046716045.1 Nitrosospira sp. | reverse complement strand
CCAGGAAACTGGCGGCGAAGATCGCCTCGCTGTAGCCAAAGGCGTCGGTGGAGTGGATATCGCTTTTGACCACGTCGTTTTTCAGCAAGCCATCGATCACGTAGGCGCTCTCGCGCTCGGCGGCACTGAAAACGGTGGAGTGCCAAAGCAGATCGCGCTCATCGCGGAAGGTGTAGACGCTTACCCCCTGGTCGCGGCCGAAGTATTTGAATGAGTAATTGGAATTGAGTGAGTCCACCGGCACTTCGAATTTCTGCCCATCGCTGGAGGTGTGCAGGCGGCCGGGTGTCCGGCGCTGAAGGTTGGGCAATTCCAGGCGGTCCATGAGCGCCAGCACCCGATCATTGGCGGCCACCAGATTATCGAGCGAGAAATACCAGTTGACCGTATTGTCCAGCTCTGCTTCGCTCACAGGGTGAGATATGCGCGCCATCTTGGGTAGGCCAATGGCGCACCCCAGGGCAATGAGGCCAGCGTAGACGGCCCGGTCGGGTCGTTCTCCGTGATGGTACCGATGCTGCCAATGCTGGAACTCCTCCATCCAGCCGGTGTGGCGATTGACGGTGGCCAGCAGCTCCAACAGAGGCACCACATCGCGGTTGGGGAAATATTGCTGCAGCGGTCCAGCATGGCTTGCTTCCTGCTTAGGCGTGGCCACCGTGAATCCGGTCTTGGTGAATTTGATATACGGATTCTGGCCGGTAGCGATATGCGCATTGGTCAGCCCATATTGTTGGGTCAGGGCCTCGTCCAGCTGGGCCAGTACCCGGTGCGGATCCACGAATTCCTGCAAGCCGGCGCGCGCGATGAGGGCGCCCTTATCGCGCTGCCAACGGTCACGATCAATCAGGTAGGCGTCCAGGGGGCGGTATTTATAGGAGTGCTGCAGATTGAGGGTCCCGGACTTGAGGCCACTCTGGACGTGGATGAACAGCAGCGCTTTGTAGAGTGACACCCGAAAGGTGTTATCGCGCGTCACCGCCGCAAGCTCCCGGGGCGTGAGAAATCCGACCGGTGCACGCTTGTCGATGGCACCGTCCTGGTCCTGGTAATAGGTCATCGCCATCAGCAGATCCTGTGCGCTGGGCTCGGCCAGAAACGTGACCGCTTTGAGGATGGGACCGACACGATTCTGGGCACGCACCGACTGGGCGGACAGGAACGTGTAGTAATCGTCGTCGTCCAGCTCAGCGAGCACGTTGGTTTTGAGTTCTCCCAACGCCTTGGCATCCATAGGTTCTGGAATCATTCGGCTATCAAGCACGCTGCGAATGCGTCGAACTTTTTCCTCGTCTGTGAGCGTGCCGTCCTGCGTGAGCGTCTTGATGGCGGCCAGCATCTCAACCACTCCGCTGTCCAGGTAGCCGACGAGAGCTTTCAGGGATTCATGGTGTTGCTCCCGTCGGGCATAACACTGCTCTTTTGTGTTGGCGCGTGGCGGTGTTCTGTAGCCGTTGCACGCTGGTCAACAGCACCGCGACCAAATTGTCCTGCAGCCGGTAATACTGGTGGGCGACGAATGCCACCAGGTGCAAATAGCGATTGCGTTCGTCACGCCGGGTCAGTTGAAAGATCTCGGATCGGATGACGCTGTGGGCGTAGTACTGGATGGCATCCGGGCTTAAGGCCAAGCCGTCAAGCAGCGGCTGCAGGGCGCGGCAGCTGGATTCGATCAGGCTCAGATCGACCACGCGTTCCTTGACAGCGGTGGGTTTGGTGGACTGGGAAAGCTTCTTCCATGCGGTGAGTCGATAGGCACTGGTTTTGCCGGGGTCTGCCGTGGGGTCAGCAGCTTCCTGGACCATCAAAGAATCGAGGAATGCCTGGGTCTCTGGGGTCAGCAGGTGTTTGATGGTGGCAACCATCTCGCGGCTGTGTTGGTTGATAGCCCGCAGGATCAGCGTCGCCAATGGAAAGTAGCCAGGGACTTCCACTTTCTCGCGTACCAGCAGGTCAATGCTGCGAGCAAAGATAGTCTTGGGTTTGACCGGGGCGCGGACCAGGCGCTTGATTTCCGGCCCCAACAGAGCTGAGCCTGCTAACGTGAAGGTGCGAAAACCGTAGAACTCCAGGATGAGCTGTCGATGGCGTGCAATGGTTTCCTTGCTGTAGTCCTCGAGTCGGACGGCATCCATGGAGATGCTGCATCGCTCCGCAACGAAGGCCAGATCGCGCGGATGGAAGGCGCGGGTCGGATAGAACCGGCGGGTGGCACGGAAGTACCCGCAGCTGGTCAGAAAGCAGACTTGATTGATCGGCGAACGCAAGCTGGTGGCAATGCCTTGCAGGGCGAGCGGGAAATCAAAGCAGCGCTTGCGCTCGGCGCTGTTGAACAACGGTGGGGATTCGAAGGCGCTCTGCTCAAGGCTGTTCAGGACGTTCATGCGCGGCATGGGCTTCCCCTCGATTTCCGATCCGGCTACTATGGCTTTTAACTTTAGATTATAGTCAGTGCGGATGGGCTGCCTGGATACACTGGAAAACACGGCCTTTCGCACAAGCCGTTTTGGAGGGGTTTTTGATCAGGGGGTAAGACGTTCCGGGTCAGCCTCACGCACGGGTCCCACCCAGGGCCAGCAGACGCTGCCCATGCAGCTCGCCGCCGCTCGCAAGGCCGGGAAGGCCCATGGCCGTCCAATCACAATCCAGAAGTATCTACCGGAGATTAGGCGGCTGCACGCCGCCGGCACCAGCAAGCGGGAGATTGCTAAACGGCTGAAGATTGCTCGCACATCTGTTCGAAGACTGCTGGAAGCATCCCGAACGCGCCGTAGACCGGTGCTGGCTCGTCCCCGGAAGGCTGCGTGAATGGCGCCCGACGTCTCAAATCCTGTGGGACTTTACGTACCTTTGTTGGAAATTAACCA
>JBKJYB010000421.1:0-4816 GCA_046716045.1 Nitrosospira sp. | reverse complement strand
TTGAAGATGGCTTACCCATTCCACAGCCGACAAGCATCGTTGAATATCTTGAAATCGCAACCTGACTCTGCATTCGAGCGGGACGCGCCAAAAGCCGCGCGCCACTCAATTCAAACGTTGAGTGCCTGCTTCGGAGGCCTTTTTCGTAGCGGGCCGCGATCACCTGAAAGAACAGGTTGGCCTGCTCGCGGTTCATCGGTAGATACCCGATTTCGTCAATGATTAGCAGGCGATAGCTTGTTGATGGCCCAATGCATGACGCCTTTCAGCTGATTCTGGGTGTGCGCGGTGGTCAGTATCAGCAACAGATCGGCAGAGGTGGTAAAGCATGTCTTGTTGCCGGCCTGCACCGCCCGAAAATAGTAATGTCAAGACCTGACCAAACACTATTCGGTAACTGTCTCACCACCGCTGTAGCTGTCCCCGAGGTTGCCTTCCGTGTACGACGGCGCGCTGCCGCTGGGGGGGCTGCTTGGATGCGCTGCACACCACACAGCCGCACGCGGCGCACTGACAAGGCGGCGCGAGCAGCCACAGGCCGCTCAATAAACGCATCAGCTATCCATGGTCTCGTACTTTAAAACCCTTTAACGTCGTCCGTAACGCTACAAATAAGGGTAGCGTCCCCTTTTTTTCTGATCCTGTTTCGGGGGTATATATTCAAGATCTGCTTCAGATAGGCCCTCAATCGTTACATTTGCATTCGACCTTCTTGATGGCTCGGAATTGCTCCTTCAGGCTCGCTTGGGTCTGTCCAGGCTTGACCATGATCCTCTTCTGTTCATTGGTTTCCTTAGAATTAACCGGGGTCGAACGGTCCAATTCCGGGTAGACGCTCGAAGTACTCAGCGCTCCGTTATATCCAATGTACTCTCCTCCGCTACGAGTGCGGGTCAGGAGCATTGCCAGCGTGATCCGTGCACCGTAGCCGGCCTTGCCTGGCGCCTCGTATACGAAGGCATAACATCCCGCATCTTCGACGTCGGCCTTGTCGCACAGGATTCTCACGAGTCCGTCTTTCTGAGGCTGCGTGAAATCAAACTCGCCACGGCCCAACCCAGCGGAGGCATGACCATATCTGACCAGCTTATCGATGCAACATTCCTTGCGAATGTCGTCAGGTTGCTTTTTCTGCTGCTTCAGCCTCATTTCGCAGGAATTGTATTTGCTTTGCACGCAGTTAAAGAAGTCTATCGCACTATCGGATTCACAGATATCGACGGTCGGGAACCCGGGTGGGCGGATTCCGAATTCCTTTTCAATCTTGTCCGCTTCCAGTTTGCCCTTGATTGCCGCTTTGACGGCTGTGTCGCCCAGATCCTTCGGATCCTTTCCAAGTATTGCACCGACCACAACTGTTTGGCCCAGCCCTAGCGGATCAATTCGATTCGTCGGCCTGCTCATGGCGTACTCGAACAGGTTCATGCCATCCACATATCCCAGCGGATCCCGCTGAAGGAAGCGTCCCTTTATGGGATCGTAGTATCTCGCCCGATAAAAGTGGATTCCTGTTTCCTCGTCGAGCTGACGGCCGGTAAACATCCAGGGGTTGCCGATCGCGCTGTGCGGCGTGCCCCAGGAATTGGGCGGTATTGCGGTGCCGATACCGCTGGTGATCGCAGGTAGTCCATATGCGTCGTAGCCATAGCGCTCGATTGGAGTGCCGGCGGCATCGGTGATCGCCTCGACCGACCACAGCGCGTTCTGGTGGTAGTAGTAGGTCTGAGCGGCGCGATCCATCTTCAGGATCTCGTCGATGTAGTTGCCGTAGACGTAGGTCGCCTGCGTGGTTCCCGCGGAGCTTTGCTCCTCGACGATCCTCGCACCGTCGTAGAAATAGCGCGTCTCGACCGCGATCGAAGGCGTCGCCGCATCGGCGGTCTTCCTGATGCGCCGGCTCAACGCGTCGTACTGGTACTGTCCCACCAGCCGGCTGTCGGACTTGCGCGTCACCGCGGTGAGCCGGTTCTCCTCGTCGTAGGCGTAGGTGTAGCGCGGGTCTTCGCTGGTGTTGCCGTTGAAGTCGGACAGCACCGGTGCGCCGTTGATCGACGTGATCTCGTTGACCGCGTTGTGCGTGCGGGTCTCGGGGATCGCATCCTTGGTCTTGACCTTCCAGTTGCCGACGCCGTCGAGCGTGTACTGCGTCTGGGTGGCTGGCACGGGAACGGTCGAGCCGACGAGGTTGCCCACCTTGAAGTCGATCAGGCGGTAGATCGAGTCGTACGCGTAGGCTTCCGAATTCGCCGGATCGTGCAGCTTGCTCTCGAAGCGCTTGTTGCCTTCGTTGTCGTGGGCGTGGGTGAAACCGGCGATCTGCGTCAGGTCGGACTTGACATGATTCAGGCTCGTGATCCAGTCGTTGGCGTTGTAGCCGTAGTTCGCCGCCGTGCCATTCCTGTAGAGCCGCGAGACGACGCGGTCACCGAGGTCGTAGCTGTACTGCACGATTGGCGGCGGCGAGCCGGCGTCGTCGATCTTGCCCAGCCGGCTGCGCGCATCGGTGGCTTCGACGATCGATCGCCCGCCCGGATAGGTGAGGCTGCGCGTGCGGCCGGGGATGTTGTAGCTGTAGGCCAGCGTCTTGCCGTTCTGGGCTGTGCTCGTCACCCGGTTGGCGCCGTCGTAGGCGAAGGTCACGAGCCAGCCGCCACGCTCGGCACTGAGCATCCGGCCTGACAGGTCGTAGCTCATGTTGTCGTCCGGGCTCACCGGGTAATCGCGCTGAGTGAGGAAGTACAGGTCGCTGTACGTATAGGTCGTGACCTGGCCCTTCTGGTCGGTGCGGGTCTTGAGATTGCTCACACGGTCGTAGGCAAAGGTTCGCATGCGAGTGTCCGCGTAGGTTTCCTTGATCAGACGGTTGATGTTGTCATAGTCATAGGAGGTAACCTGTGGCGGATCGACAGGATCTTCGGTGTCGTTGAACGCGTTGATCTTCTTCAGGTTGCCTACGCCGTCGTACTCATAGATAGTGACGAATGGCTGGGCATCGGTCATCTGCGTGCGCCGGTTGATATCGTCGTAGACATAGGTCGTGGCGTTACCCTCACGGTCGGTGAGCTTCAGCAGGTTGCCGACTGCGTCGTAGTCGTAATGCGTGCTCTTACCCAGCGCGTCAGTCACATCGGTAATCCGATAGATAGTGTCATAGGTGTTCGTGGTGCCGTTGCCGTTGCCGTCCTTCTGCGTGAGGCGGTTGCCCACTGCGTCGTAGGTATAGGTGGCAACAAGACCCACCGAGTCGTCCACTTGGGTTAGGCGATCGAGCGCATCGTAGGTGTAGGTAGTGACGTTCAGATTCGGCGCAGTGACGGTCTTGAGGTTGCTCACCGGGTCATAGCTGGTCATCGTCACGTCACCGGCGGCGTTGGTCGTCTGCACCTGCCGATTGAGCGCATCGTAGGCGTAGCTCGTCAGATTGCCGTTGGGCTCGGTCAGCGTGAGCCGGTTGCTTTGTGCGTCGTAGCTGAAGCGCGTCACCGCATCATCACTATCGATCACGTCGGCTGTGTCGGTCTGCTTGCGAATCTGGATGATCGGCCGGTCAAGCCCGTCGTACTTGAAGTACGTCACCTTGCCCTCGGCGTCGATCTGCTTGGTGATGAGACTTGATCCTCTGGTTGGGCCGGTGCATTCAGGGCAGCCTCCTACCATGTCGTAGAGCATCTGCGTGATGTTCGCCTCGGCGTCGGTCTTCCTCACCATCCGGTTCAGCGCATCGTACTGGTAGCTCGTGGTACGGCCGTTGGCGTCGGTCTCGGTAAGCCGGTTGCCAACTCCGTCGTAAGCCATCGTCGTCATGTTGCCGATGGCATCGATCGTCTTGACCAAGCGATTCTGGACATCATATTCAAACGTTGTGATGTGGTTGTTCTTGTCGGTAGCGGAGGTGCGGTTGTCGTTGCCGTCGTAGGTGTATTTCATCGTTTGACCGAGCGCATCGGTGGTCTTGACAAGGCGCTGGCGCAGGTCGTATTGATAGGTCATGCTATTGTCGTTACGGTCGATCACCTCCACACGGTTGCCCTGGCCGTCGTAGAAAAAACTGGTGTCGGCCTGCAGCAGATCGCCAACGGGTCGGGTCTCGTTTACCAGGCGGTTCAATCCATCGTACTGGTAGCTCGTGGTGAAGCCGCGCGCGTTGGTGCGCGAGATCATGTTGCCCACCGCGTCGTAGGTCATCGTGGTGACGTTGGGGATGGGGAGCAGCGCGTCGGTCACCTTGGTGCGCTGGCCGACGGCGTCGTACTGGTAAGTCGTGACGTTGCCGTTCTTGTCCTTCTCGGTCAGCACGTTGCCGTGGGAATCGTAGCTCCATTCACGCGTGCCGACTAACGGGTCGGTCTCCTTGATGCGGTTGCCGCTGGCGTCGTACTGATAGATCGTGGTGCGGCCGTTGGCGTCCGTCATGCTGGTCATCATGTTGAACGTTGGCTCGTAGGTGTAGGTCGTCATGTTGCCCAGGTGGTCGGTGCGCTTCTTCAGGTTTCCTTGGGAATCGTACTGGTAGCTGGTGGTGTGGTTGTTGGCGTCGGTCATGCTTGCCACCTGCAGTGTCGCCGCATCGTAAATGTAGCTGGTGATGGCACCGTCCGGAGCGGTGAGCTTGGTGATATAGCCGTTCTTGTCGTATTGGTAGCGCCACACGTTGCCGCGCCCGTCGGTTTTGCTGGTAGTTGATGGCACATACTGGCGCAACAGATTCATGGCGAGTACTGTCTCGTCGGTGGCCCAGTTGTTGATGTTGGTCATCGACAGGAGCGGATTGCCGCCCCCGTCGGTGATCCCCGCCGGCTTTTGCGCTCCATTGTAT
>JBKJYB010000420.1:0-3468 GCA_046716045.1 Nitrosospira sp. | reverse complement strand
GGATTCAAGCAGTGCTTTTGAGTTGATATTGTCCCAGACCAGGTATAACGGACCGAGTTGTACGATTTCGTTGTTCTGTAGCGTGTTGGTCATCGTGAATGGTGCGCCATTCTCATGCGCGAAGGCAAAATAGGCGTCATGGGCAAGGAACTTGGCGACGGGCACGCTTGGCTGATATCCGTCGATGGAAGTGAATACAATTTCCCACGCCTTTTCCCACCCCTTGCCGAATACCTTATCCAATACAGGCCGGGCCGGAAAAGCGCGATAAATGCGTTCCGCATTTTCGTGTACTTCAAAAACCTTTAGCGAGACCGCTGGCGTGATAGCGCCAAGGTCATTCAACGACAGGGTTTTGGAGGCTTGATCCGCGTCCTTGAACTCAATAGTGATGGGATTTTGCGCGAATGCTGGTGCCAGCGGGAAAGCGTAGGCGAAAAGGCTGCTGAGCAGGAGCGGGAGATATTGGAAAATTTTTGGGACAGGTAATGGGCATGACATGCTGTTCTTTGCTCTTTATTATGGGCACTGGTTTAGCGATCGCGATTGCGGGAACCGCTGTTACCCTCATTATTACTCTTATTTAACCTAAATCCAGTAGTTGGACGGGGTGAAGTGTACGGTTTTTGGGGTGCAGGGCAAGGCGCAACGACGCGGAATGGCCGTTCCATTCCAAGAAGTTGCAACGCAGCCCTGTGCCGCAAAAACCGTGTAATCCGCCCCGTAGCGGACTCATCCAAAAGGTGAGAATCAAGTGGCGCAAAAACCCTTTACGAATCATATTACTAGACTAACAAATGAGCGGTCAACTGCTGGGTTTAGGTTTAAGGGTAGTTACCTTCTTTGCCCTTGATTCTCCCGAATCTTGTTTCTCGCACTTATGTTGGATAAAGATTGATATCAAGAAGCGCGTAATCGCGAGCTGAAAAAGCCCTGTGTGTCTGGCGATAGGGATACCCATGACATCGACACCCTGCATCAGCAGGTTGCTCATCGACGCTTTCCGGCTCAGAAAAAGCAAGGGCACTTGTTGCCTAGAATAAATGGACAACGTATAATTATTTACATCGTTTATTTATTGGGTGAACATGAACCCGACTGCATCATACTCACAGCAATTCATGTTGATACTTCCCTACCCAAGCGATAGAAGTGCCGAGGGCGGCCCGGAGGAACGGCGTGTGAATTTGGGGAAGGAGCATGAATAAGGACACTGCGAACAATCTCGCCGGACTCGCCGGACTCGGCCGCCGCGAGCGTAAGCGCTTGCAGTTACTCGATACCTTGGCGGATACGGCCTGGACATTGTTTGAAAGCGAGGGTTTCGCGATGGTGACCATGGAGCGCATTGCTGACGTGGCCGATGTCGCCAAGGGAACGCTGTACAAGCACTTTCCGGCTAAGGAGGCCTTGCTGCGCCACCACTTTCATCGCGAACTGGAAAAGGCATGGCCCGAAGTTTTAGATGATATCGCCTCTCTGCCAAGTTTCGAGGGCCAATTGCGGGCTTTTCTGGAACGCAGCGCCGTATGGTCACAGTCGCATCGTCCCTATCTGCTGCCTTACGTACAGTTCCGGCTGAGCGAGCCACGCCGGCTGGATGCCGCGTCGCGTAGCGGTCTGGATCGCATTTTTTGCCATTTTATCGCGCAAGGGCAGGCAAGCGGAGAGTTCTGCGCAGCGCGGGAGCCGGCCGTACTGGCGGTTTACCTGGAATTTCTCTATCTGGCGGCGCTGCTGCGTTGGTTGCAGCATGAGGATCTGTCATTGACAGAGGAATTTTCCCGGATGCTGGATCTCTTTCTGTTTGGGCTGAGACCGCGGTCATAATCATGGTGACGCAACGGGCGATACTCGATTGGCAAGGCGTTCTGGCCGCCGATGTCGGTACGGTGACGCTGGGAGGTAAGGCCTGGCAATTGGCGCGGCTGAAACAACTTGGTTTGCCAGTGCCGGAGGGGCTGGTGATCCCCGCCGGGTGGTGTCCGCCACACACGGAAGTGGAGTCATTTCCCCTGGAATTAGCGGGCGCATTGCAGGAGACCCTGGGTGCCCGTGGCTGGTTGAATATGCCGCTGGCCGTGCGCTCTTCGGCTGCCGGGGAAGACTCGGCCAAGGCTTCGTTCGCCGGCATTTACCGCTCCTGTCTGAATGTCTGCGGCATGGAACAGGTGCAGGCGGCTATTCGCGAGGTCTGGGCATCGCTGTGGTCCCCGGCGGCTATCGCTTACCGGCAGAAACTGGGGCTGGGCACAGACGATGCGGCGCCGGGCATGGCGGTGATCATCATGCCCCTGCTGCCCGCCGTTGCCTCCGGCATCGCCTTTACCTGCGACCCTATTAGCGGTCGTGATGACCGGCTGGTCATTCACGCACAATGGGGCTTGGGCGAAGCGCTGGTCGGTGGGCAGACCGACGGCGATGAATACGTTTTTGCCGAAGATGCGCTCGATGATCACTGGACATTGCTTCACCGGCGGATGGGCGGCAAGGTGGCCAAGGCCGTCACCCGGACTGGTGGTGGAACGGCAATGACCGTCACACAGGCAGCTGAAGCCGGGGCTTTTGTTCTTTCTTCCAGTCAAGCGTCGCATCTTGCCGAGCTATTGCGCGATGCCGCTGTGGCGCTGGATTTCACCCATCCATTTTACGATCTGGAATGGGTGTGGGATGGCGACCAGTTTTGGCTGACCCAGGGCCGGCCGGTTACCGCAAGACCCCATCACACCTATGCCGCGTTGCAAAACCAGCCCGCGTACTGGACGCGCGGCAACACTTGCGAGATAGTGCCCGAGCCGCTGTCGGCCATCGACTGGAGCAATTCACGCAAGCTGGTCAATGGACTGCTCACGCAGGGTTACACGCTGGCCGGTTACTCGCTGCTGCCAGGGGCGCAACGTGCCGGTCTCTTCCACGGCCGACTTTATCTGGAGCTTTCTTTATTGCAGTGGGAATGTTTCGATGCGTTGGGCGTCGTTCCCAAGGCGGTGAATGTGTTGATCGGTGGCCATCAGCCGGAAATTGCGGTACCCGCCCCCAGTCTTGGGGGCCGTCTTGCACGTTTGCAAAGGGTGCTGCGTTATGTGCTGCACTCCCCGGCTCAACGCCGCCGGGGAGTGCAAGCCGTTGAGCGTGCGATGCTTGAGGCGGGCCAGTGGCGCAGGCAAACGCCTCCCAGGGATGCGGCAGGGTTGCGGGCGGAAATTCTACGTCAGTTTCGAGCAGGGCGGGGTGCGGTCGATTTATTCTTTCTGCAGGGCTCCGGCGGTGGAAGCCTGTCAATGCTCGTCGAGCAGTTGGAAAAATATTTTCCAGGCGAGGGATATGCGCTGGGTACGGCCTTGCTCACGGGCGGTGAGCCGAGCGTGACGGCACGTCAAGGCTATGAGCTGATGGCCCTGGCACGTTTGTCACGGGAAATCGCGTCGCGAGAAAGCCATGAGGCTTCGGGTGGCGGTGAGCGCTGCC
>JBKJYB010000419.1:0-3238 GCA_046716045.1 Nitrosospira sp. | reverse complement strand
CAGCTTGCAAGTCCGTCGCTGCCCATCGGTGCGTATACGTATTCGCAGGGATTGGAAGCGGCTATTGAAGCCGGTATGGTAAAGGACGAAGGTTCGGCCCGTGCCTGGATCACCGAGTCGCTGGGTGTAGTCGCGGACTTTGAAGCGCCGGTATTTTGGCGGCTGTTGCAGGCTTTTTCAATCCGGGATGCGGCGGCGGTTACGTATTGGACGGAATGCTTCGTGGCGGCGCGCGATACCGCCGAGTTTCGCGCGGAAACCATACAGATGGGGTATTCGCTGAGTAAATTGGTGGTTGATCTGAAGATTGCGGACGACTCGCTGCTGAATATACTGACGAGCCTGCCTGAAATACCGCTGCCGACCGCGTTTGCCTGTGCCGCGGAGGCATTGGCCGTGCCGCATGAAGCCGCCTTGCTTGGACTATTATTTTCCATGATCGAGAATCAGGTGCTGGCGTGCGTGAAATCCGTTCCGCTAGGACAGGTTTCGGGTCAGCGATTGCTGCTTTCGCTGCATCCCGCGCTTGAGGCCGCCGCGAACCATGCACAGCGGCTTGGGGATGACGAATTATGCAATTGGGCGCCGGGGTTGTCATTATTGTCCATGCAACACGAAGTGCAGTACAGCCGGATCTATCGATCTTGAACCGTTTTGTCTGAAACAAAAATTATTTACCGGAAATAGAATGCAAAAATCATCAAATCCCCTGCGTGTCGGAATAGGCGGGCCTGTCGGCTCGGGAAAGACAGCTTTGTGTGAAGCGCTTAGTAAGAAGATGCGCGACCGCTACGAAATGGCGGTCATTACCAACGATATCTACACTAAAGAAGATATGGAGATTCTGTTGCGCGCTGAAGCGTTACCCGCCGAGCGCCTGATGGGGGTCGAAACCGGTGGCTGCCCGCACACCGCCATCAGGGAGGACGCATCGATAAACCTGGAGGCCATTGCGCGCATGACCGCTGATTTTCCCAATCTGGACCTTATTCTGATTGAATCCGGCGGTGACAATCTTGCATCGACCTTCAGTCCCGAACTTTCTGATCTTACCATCTATGTCATTGACGTTGCCGCCGGCGAGAAGATACCGCGCAAGGGTGGGCCCGGCATCACGCGTTCCGCGCTGCTGGTTATCAACAAGATCGATCTCGCGCCCTATGTGGGAGCAAGCCTGGAAGTGATGGCGCGTGATTCGAAGAGGATGCGCGGCGAGCGTCCGTTTGTGTTTACCAATTTGCATACGGGCGAGGGCGTTGACCAAGTTGTCGATTTCATCGTAAAGCAGGGATTGCTGGATGAGGTTAAAGCGCAACAGTCCCACTAGCTGTGCCAAACGCTTCAGTCCTCGCTTTTTGAGGGTTGCAAAAGAAGTTCAGCTTTGAGTCAGGATTGCTAACAGATGACCGTACTTTTTTGGGGTAACTACGGCAAAAGAACCATCTCTTCATCATAAGAAGAAAACTCTGGAGGTAGTTATAATGGAATGGTCATTAACCATAGATAAGGCGATGCCCCGCCCCCTACGTGTGATTTTGAGAGGCGTTGGTCAGGTATTTTTTTGTTGTAATGCGGTGACGGGGGCGATCTTCCTGGTAGCGCTTTATATCGGCGGCGTGACTGCGGGCGCCGCCGCGACCGTGGGGGTGATAAGCAGTACGGTCGCAGCTTACCTTCTCGGGTTTTCCGAGGATGATATAGACGCCGGCTTGTACGGATTTAATGGCACGCTGGTAGGGCCCTGCCTGTTTTTGTTTCTGGACCATTCACCGCAGCTCTGGTTGTATGTGGTACTTGCCTCGATATTGTCGAGTGTCGTATTGGCCGCCTTGATGAAAATTCTGGCTCCTTACAAAATTCCCGCATCCACTTCACCGTTTGTTCTGACCTGCTGGATGTTTCTGGTCGCGGTCTATGCGTTCGATGGTTTTACGCGGGGCCCTGTTTTGCCACCCCCTGGAATACCCGCGGTGGTAACAGATGTCGCGATGATTCCGGCTGACATGTGGTTCACCGCCCTCACAAAAGGGGTCGCGGAAGTGATGTTCGCGGACAGCGTTATCGTCTGTATTCTGTTTTTAACCGGTATCGCCATCGTTTCCCTGCGAGGCGCTTTGATGGCTGTTGGGGGTACCGTTATTGGCGTCATTTTCCCCATGCTGCTGGGAGCGAACCTGGGAATGATAGAGATGGGGTTATACTCATTCAACCCGGTTCTAACCATGATGGCGGTGGGGTGGGTTTTTCTCAAACCTGACGGTAGAAGCGCCGCGCTGGCGGTTCTGGCGGGTATCCTAACGGTGGTGTGCCAGGCTGGCCTGGCCAGCTTTCTGGCGCCGATAGGTCTACCCACACTTACATTCCCGTTTGTTCTTACGATGTGGATGTTCCTGTTTGCGGCGGGGATGTCAAAATATTGGTCCGAGCCCACGGCTGAATAGACCGGTTACGGCTTGATTCCGCACTGCCGGGTCTTCCGCCAGGCTGGTTTTGTCACTCAGACGGTGAT
This sequence comes from Nitrosospira sp., assembly GCA_046716045.1. Classification (GTDB taxonomy): domain Bacteria; phylum Pseudomonadota; class Gammaproteobacteria; order Burkholderiales; family Nitrosomonadaceae; genus Nitrosospira. Next base: position 729 of record JBKJYB010000419.1, on the reverse strand, counting down.
CCGGTTGATAACCGGCCCGCCAAACTCGACAAATGATATTTTACGTCAGCGTTTGATGGTGAATTCCCGAGGGAAAGTCAGATCAACTCTTCCGGTTTTAAGGCCATACACGCCGCCAACCACAAGAAGTTTCCTGTCCGCCACTAATTTACTCAAAAGCGGCGGTTGTTTTTTCAGTTTATCCACATTGCGAATGACATTCATTTTAATCGCGTTGTCATAACGGTCGCCTGGCATGCCTTTTACCGCCCTGACTGCGGGTAACAACGCGCTCGCCAGGGTTTGAATGTGCCCGGGAAACTGTTCATTTTTATCGAGGGCATTGATGGCGGCCTTGACAGCGCCACAGCTTTCATGACCGAGCACCATGATCAGCGGAGTATGCAATACGGCAGCCGCATACTCGAGCGTAGCCACAAAATCAGTGGTTAAATAATTGCCTGCGACGCGAGCCACAAACAGATCACCGCGCTGCTCATCAAAGCAAAATTCAGGGCTGACTCTTGAATCGGAGCAACTTAAAATACAGGCATAGGGGTTCTGTCCGGAGACCAGGGCCGCCCGGTCTTCGCTGAAATCAAAAGGTGTGGATTTTCCGGCGGCATAACGCTCGTTGCCTTCCATCAACCTGTTTAACGCCTCATCAGGCGTCATTATGTTTTCCGGGATGGGTGGCGGCTTGGTATCTGCGGCGAAAGCCGTCCTCCCGGCTGTTCCGGCAATGCCCAA
>JBKJYB010000418.1:0-3163 GCA_046716045.1 Nitrosospira sp. | reverse complement strand
GTGCAGAAAGTCCCCGATCTCACGCTTAAAGATACTGTTTGGGTTGCGGAAACCGCCCCGCCAGTGGTTAAAAAAGCTGTGGGTGCCTTGGACAGCCTGGACCCGGACGAGCAAAAAAGAGCGGTTGTAAGTCTAGCGCAAATGAATCATCCCTCGGCGTACGATGCGTTGATTGATGCATTGCAACATCCGGCAAAGAATGTCCGCGTAACGGCGGCGTTCGAAGCAGCATTAGCTCGTGTAGAAGACCCAAGGATTCTGGTAGTACTCTTGGAAGCCGTGCGTGATAACTGGAATGCGGAGCATATAAGCCATTACACCACGCGATTAAACTTCGAAGACATTGCCGTGAACATCGGCCCCGCGGCTGTCCCCATCCTGATCGGGGCTTTAAGCGACGGTGATTCAGATGTACGGCGTTCTGCTGTCAACGCGCTCGGCGAAATCGGAGACGTCGCGGTAATACCAGATTTGATTCAGGCTCTGAACGATCAGGATAGTGATGTTCGCTATCGAGTAGTCAACTCTTTAAGGAAGATCGGGGGTAGTGTGGTGATTCCCGATTTAATTCGAGCCCTGAACGATCAGGCTTACGGTGTTCGCTTCGCAGCGATCTTCGCTTTGAAGGAAATCGGGGGGCCGGCGGCAATTCCCGGTTTCATTCAAGCGCTGCGCGATTCGGATAGCAATATTCGCCTCGAGGCAATCAGCGCTTTGGCGAATATCGATGATCCAATCGCGTCCGCGAGCTTGAGCGATGTTTTGGAGGATCCGATAGAGGCTGTGCGATGTGCCGCAGCCAAAGCGCTTGGCAAGCTGAAGGACAAATCCGCTTTGCCAGAGCTTCTTAAGCATCTCCGCGAAGATCCCAGGGCAGCAGTTCGCGGTGATGCAGCTTCCGCTATCGGACAAATCGGAGACTCGACGGCAGTACCTGATTTACTCGATGCGCTCAAAAGCCAAAGCTGGTATGTCCGTCGCGCAGCGGTGGTGGCGTTGGGGCAAATCGGTGATCCGGTGGCCATAACTGAATTGCGAGGAAGCTTGGCTGATGACGACGCCGATGTACGCTGCGGGGCCGGGGAGGCCCTTATTCTCCTGAAAGACGAAACTTCCGTTTCGAAGATAGCCGATGCTGTCATAAGGTCTGGACGTCGTGACTCATCTATTTCCGTAGTGCGCGCTTTGGAAGAAATGGGAGAAGCTGCAGTACCCGCACTAGTTGAGATCTTGGCAAAAAACCCGAGTCTCGGAACGGAAACCGCTGAAGTACTGAAACGCGTGGGCTCGAAGGAAGCCCTGGATGCAGTAAGGAAATGGGAGTTTCAACCATAGCTTTTTATAGAAGTGCTAAACCATAACGGATAGAGGTGACATCATGTTTAACAAACTAAAGAGTGCAATAGGTGATGGTCCCGTCAGAGCAGCCGTGGAAAACTTCTCTCAGCAGGTGAGCGAAAAGCTCACGGAGGTAACCACTCTCAGCCCGGCTGATATTACAGACGATGCCCGATACAAGGACTACGTAGTGGCTCCGGCGTTATTGGCCGTTAACGCCTCGAGTAGCGGCATGACCAGCCTCATTCCCAATTTTGAGAAACGCTTTTCAGTAGCGATGCTACATCTGCGGGATGAGCTGGTTATTGTGGATGAGACGAACAAAATCGTTGGGCTTGTTCCGGGTTATCAGGCCCGCGTTCCCGACGTGCTGACTGAGGGTTTTAAAAAATCCGCGGGATAAAGTGAAACTGTTTTTCACATCACATCGAGATTGGAATAAGCCCATTAACGGCCACGTCCGCCCGAACGCTGAAGCGTGGACGTGCGACCCGCAGCGGGTTTCGCGGGTATCCTGGCCGCTGCTGGTTTGGAACCTGGCTGGCCTCTTCGTTGGCCGCGGCCATGTCGTCCCGGTAGCTCGGGCAGTGTCCGGCGTTGTCCACCGTTGCTCCCATTCATGATCGGCTCGGCTTTAATGCTCGGGTCGGGCTCGAAACCCGTGATGATCTGTTGAGATAATTCTCGCTTGATCAGCCTTTCAATGTCAGTCAACAGTTTAAATTCATCCACACACACCAGCGACACTGCTTCGCCGTCAGACCCGGCGCGGCCAGTGCGCCCGATGCGATGGACGTAATCCTCCGGCACGTTAGGCAGTTCGAAATTGACCACATGGGGTAGTTCGGAAATATCTATTCCACGCGCCGCAATATCGGTTGCTACCAGCACCTGCAGGCTACCCGTCTTGAATTCAGCCAATGCATGAGTGCGCGCCGATTGACTTTTGTTCCCATGTATGACAAGTGATGGGATACTACTCTTCACCAGATACTCGGCCAACTTGTTGGCGCCATGCTTGGTGCGGGTAAACACCAGTACCTGCGACCAATGGTGCTTTTTTATGAGATAAGCAAGTAGATCACGCTTTCTTTCACGATCCACCGGATGCACTACATGCGTCACATTGTCGGCGGTGGCATTGCGGCGCGCTGCTTCGATTTTTACCGGCTTATTGAGCAAACTGGCAGCCAGTGTCTGGATTTCATCGGAGAAAGTCGCCGAGAACAGCAGACTCTGCCGCTGTTTAGGCAGAAGCGCGAGTATTTTTCTGATTTCGCGAATGAAGCCCATGTCGAGCATGCGGTCTGCTTCGTCCAGCACCAGGATTTCAATGTGCGACAAGTCAAGGGTTTTTTGCTGGACATGATCCAGCAGGCGTCCCGGGGTAGCGACCAGAATATCTACGCGGCTTTTCAGGCGGGTGATTTGGGGATTAATATTGACCCCACCGATCATTATCATTGAACTCAGTTTCAGGTATTTGCCATAGTTACGTATGCTTTCCTCCACCTGTACCGCAAGTTCGCGCGTGGGGACGAGGATCAATGCGCGTATCGGCGGGCGGCCGCTGGATGGCCCCTTGATGCTCTTATCGGACAAACGATGCAGGATGGGCAAGGTGAATCCGGCGGTTTTGCCAGTGCCGGTTTGAGCCCCGGCCATTAAGTCGCCACCTGCCAGCACAGCGGGAATCGCTTGCAGCTGAATGGGGGTTGGATCGGTATAGCCGCATTCAGTCACGGCACGAATGATTTCATCGGACAGGCCGAAGATAGAGAAAGACATAAAACTCCTGGGGTAACATCGGCCTGTCGCCCCGGTA
>JBKJYB010000417.1:0-2789 GCA_046716045.1 Nitrosospira sp. | reverse complement strand
TTAGCCATGTTTATTTCCCTACGACCTGCATTGTTGCTCGGGTATACCAACTTGAGTCCGGCCTCTGGAGGCAGGTTTCCATGATTGGTAATGAAGGCGTAACCGGAACGTCTCTGTTATTGGGCTGTGATAGCACTCCTGCTACAGTTATAGTACAAAGCCCAGGTTATGCTTATCGTATTAAAGCGAATATTCTCAAGAAGGAGCTTAAGCCAGGAGGAACTTTGCAGCGACTATTATTAAATTTTACCCAGGCTTTGCTCCTTCAAACAGAACAGTCCGCAGTGGAGCACCGTCAACCTATCATCAACCAATTGTGCCGATTCTTATTGATGACCGACGACCGGTCATGTGGTAGTTCATTGTCCATGACGCATGAATCAGTGGGCAACATGTTAGGAGTGCGCCGTGAAAGTGTTACTGCCGCCGCGCTAACGCTACAAGCGGAGGGGGCGATTACATACAGACGTGGGCATATAACCGTCGTAAATCGAAAACTGATGGAAGACCGCGTAAGCGAGGCCTACGAAGGACTTAAAAAAGAATACCATCGTTTATTGTCGAACGAGCCTGAAACTGAGCCAGAAAACGGTTATGAAGCCAAGTCTATATCATTGGGCTCAATAAAAACTCGAAGCCCATCTCCGGAAACGGAAGGGGATAATGGAAGAGATTTATGGGGCGTATGATCATTTGATATAGAAACAGCAATTTAAAATCAGGAGGTGTGCCATGAGAGATGATTTATTGTTCTGGGGTACATATATTCTTGTGTTTATCGCTGGATTGGGAATGATAGTAGTGAATTGAGATGTGGTAATGAAATGGCCCAGAGCTTACAAACTCCGGGCCATTTCATTTGTGAACAGAAAAAAATATCCTAGGGGGAGGATGTAGAGGGCCAATAAAAACCCGGCACAGTTTCCTGCCGCACATTATTACATGCCCCTTGTTAGCACCTATGCATGATGTTCATTTAGCTCAGTAGTGACCGCCAGCTGGTCTTCCAGTGGTAATGCGCCATACCTCATTTCGTAGTGGGCGACGTTCATGGCGAGAAGACGATCGCGTTCCGCGAGATCTTCTTTGTCGGCAATCTGAACAAGCTTATCGACGAGCACCATATACTGCTCAAGTTTGGTCAAGTCAGACATAATGAATCAAGCAAACACCAGCGTAGCGCGCCGATTTTCGCCATTGCCAAGGTGGGGTAGGAGATTTATCGGCCCATAATCCGCGCTTTTGCCGCTTTGCTTCGTGCTCAAAAATAAAGAGATTATGATCCTTGGCGTACTTACGATAGACCCACGCCATGCCGCGGCTGACCTGTTCCGAATTTGCATCAACCCCATCACAACTAACACGGGCCACGGTGCGGCCAGATTGATCTTTTGCGCGCGGCGTGACTTTTGCCTGTTTACCAAAGCATAAATCAGAGAGAGACTGTTTGGATTTGGTGCCGAATGGCTGTCCGTTTTCTGGCGCGTCTATTTCGGCCAGCCTGATTTTGACCTGCTGCTTATCCTCGTTCAGAACGGTGAGCGTGTCGCCATCAGAAATGCCGATGACTGTGGCGAGGAATGCAGCTATGAGCATTTTTCAAGGTTGGAAAATAATGGGTTACTTTTTCAGCGCAATAATTTGATCGACCCGACTGTCATTATCATAGCTTACTTCGTAGGCCATTTCATTCCCACTAAATGTGCCGCGCTGCTTAGCAGAGATCACGGCGCGCGACATTGCCATTCATCGCTCCTTGATTATTAGGTGGCCGGGTTTCCCCGGCCTTGAGTTGGAAATTAACGTGCTTGCAGTGCCACGAAATGACTGCGAGTTGAAGCGCTGTAAGGCGGCGTGATGGGCGCGGAGAGTTGCGGTCCACCATCCATGCGAAACACGAGCTTGAAGGCTTGCAGATCCTGATCGAACCACAAGTGCATGGAAGTCCATAGCTGCGGTCCGCTATCCTTAGTGATTGCCCGGTAGCCCCGCATGTTCGCTAGAACGATATCTCCCTGATCGCCTATAGTTGGGCCAGGCATCAGTCAGCACAATGGGGCGGCCGAGCAGCAAGCCATGCGGTGCATTCTGAAAGCCGGCGTTTGCCTGGGGCGGGACATAAAACCCATGAAAAAGCCCGCTTTATGCGGGCTTTGTGGACTTCTGTGGACTTCCTAGGACATCTAATTGGTGGAGACGAGGAGGATCGAACTCCCGACCTTCGCATTGCGAACGCGACGCTCTCCCAGCTGAGCTACGTCCCCGATTGTTACGCGTATTTTATAACAAAAACGGCAGCATAATATTGAGGTTACCAATCATTAGCACTGATGTGGTAATTTCCGGCGGATATTTCGGCAGGCAAATGCCACTTAGAAGACATTCCCGAGGCCTCAACCCCCTTCACACCCAATCCTTGCCGATCAGAAAATCCGTATAGAGCTTATCTTCAGCGCTGCCAGCCTCGGGTTTCCAGTCATAACGCCATTTCACGATAGGTGGCAACGACATCAGGATGGATTCGGTGCGCCCACCCGATTGCAATCCGAATAGAGTGCCACGATCCCACACCAGATTGAATTCCACGTAACGGCCGCGGCGGTAGGCCTGGAAGTCGCGTTCGGGTTCACCATAGGGCGCATTGAGGCGCCGCTCCAGTAGCGGCACATAGGCAGGCAGGAAATGATCGCCGACACTTTTAGTCAGATTGAAACAGGTATCGAAATCCGGTTTACCCAAATCATCGAAGAAAATACCACCTATGCCGCGCGGCTCCTTGCGGTGCTTCA
>JBKJYB010000416.1:0-9400 GCA_046716045.1 Nitrosospira sp. | reverse complement strand
ACCAGAGCGCTTTCCGCCACATTGCAGATGGCGAGACTATGGCGATGCCCCAGCGACCTGGCGTAGCTGAGCGCGGCCAGCGTATCCGCTGTCTCCCCCGATTGGGAAATTCCCACCACCAGCGCGTTGGGGTTAGCGACGGGGTCACGGTAGCGGTATTCGCTGGCGATCTCGACATTGCAGGTCAACCCCGCCAATGTTTCCAGCCAGTAGCGCGCGACCAAGCCCGCATGGTAGCTGGTACCGCAGGCGAGTATCAGGATGCTGTCTATACTTCTGAAGATATCGTCCGCTTCGCTGCCAAACAGCCTTGGAGAGATGGATTGGGCATTGAGCACCATTTCTAGCGTATTTGCCACGACCCCGGGCTGCTCGAATATTTCCTTCTGCATGAAATGGGCATAAGGCCCCATATCCACCGCTTCGTTGGTCAGTTCACTTTCGTGTATCGGACGCACTACTTCCTTGCGCGCACCGTCATGAAGACTGACAATCCGGTAGCTGTCGCGGCGCAGTTCGGCTACGTCGCCCTCCTCCAGATAGATCATGTGCTTCGTCACCTGCAACAAAGCGGATGCGTCGGAGGCGGCGTAGTTGCCGGATTCACCCAATCCCAATAGCAGCGGCGCACCGTTGCGGGAAACGACAATACGTTCCGGATTTGCTTCTTCCATGACGGCGATGGCGTATGCCCCTTGCAATTCGCCTACCGATCGGCACACTGCCTCGAACAGGTCGGAGGTTTCCCTCAGTTTCAAGGTGATGAGATGGGCGATAACCTCGGTGTCGGTGTCGGAAATGAACTGGTATCCCGCATCTTGCAAACGATGGCGCAGTTGTTCATGATTTTCGATAATGCCATTGTGCACAACCGCCACTTTTGAGATTTCACCGGAAAAATGGGGGTGGGCGTTGCGCTCGGAAGGTGCGCCGTGAGTCGCCCAGCGAGTGTGAGCGATGCCGACCTCGCCATGAAAGTCCTGCTCGTCCGCAAGCTTGCTGAGTTCGGCTACCCGCCCGGTGGTGCGTAAACGATGCAACCCGCCATTCATCAGTGCAATTCCCGCGGAATCATAACCCCGGTATTCGAGACGGCGCAAACCTTCCAGCAGAGCCGGGACAATGTTATTTCTCGCTACCGCACCGACTATTCCGCACATTGATAGATTTCCTCTCTGTTTCGTTCGGGGGAATTACAAGGTTGAGAAAGTTTTGCCGTTTCACATTTCATTTGTCGCCCTTCGGTTTTTTAACAGGCCGCTTCCATCCATCGACGCTCATTTGTTTGGCACGTGACAGCGTCAGTGTCTCTGGCGGCGTATCTTTAGTGATGGTCGAACCTGCGCCAATGGTAGAACCTTGCGCCACTCTCACGGGCGCGACCAGTTGCGTATCGGAGCCGACAAAAACGTCGTCCTCAATGATAGTCTGGTATTTGTTGGCGCCATCGTAGTTGCAGGTGATCGTCCCGGCACCGATGTTGACATTTTTACCCACCACAGCGTCGCCAATATAACTCAGATGATTCGCCTTGCTGCCTGCGGCAATGGTACTATTTTTGACCTCGACGAAATTGCCGATATGCACTTCGCTGGCAAGCCGGGTTCCGGGACGGATACGGGCGTACGGGCCAATACGGCAATTCTTTCCGATTTCGGCGGATTCGATGAAACTGAAGGGCGCGATCGCCGAGCCCGCCGCAACTTTGACATTTTTCAGGATACTGTGAGCGCCCACTTTCACGCCGTCGTCCAACTGCACATGGCCTTCGAAAATGCAATTGATGTCTATCTCCACATCCCTGCCGCAGTCGAGTTGACCGCGAATGTCGATACGAGACATATCAGTCAGGGTCACACCCTGATCCAGTAATTTTTTTGCGTACTCATTCTGGCAGATACGTTCAAGCGCCGCCAGTTGCGTCTTGCTATTAACGCCGGTCGTTTCCCAATCGTACGCTGGCTGGGCCGCTTGCACCTTAACGCCGTCCTTGACTGCCATCGCCACAATGTCGGTCAGATAGTACTCCTTTTGCGCATTCTTGTTTTTCAGCTTATGCAGCCAGCCGTGGAGATACGCGTTTGGAATCACCATGATGCCAGTATTGATCTCGCAGATTTGCCGCTGGGATTTGCTGGCGTCCTTCTCTTCGACAATGGCGACGATTCCACCCGTTTCACCATCCCGCACGATCCTGCCGTAGCCGGCTGGATCAGCCAGCTCTACCGTCAGCAGGGCGAAACCTTTTGCCTGCGCGGTTGCAATCAATTTTCTCAGGGTTTCAATGTTGGTCAACGGCACATCGCCATACAACACGAGTGTCATGCCGGTGTTGTCCAGGTGCGGCAACGCTTGCATCAGCGCATGGCCGGTACCCAGTTGCGGCATCTGCTGTACCCAGATAAGATTTTTGTCGTCAATTGCTTGAGGCACAGCCTCGCCGCCATGTCCGTAGACCACACAAATCCTCTCCGGCGACAATGAGCGTGCCGTATCGAGCACATGTCCGAGCAAAGGTTTTCCAGCCAGCAGGTGCAAAACCTTGGGCAGTGCCGAGTGCATGCGCTTGCCGAGCCCGGCCGCGAGAATGACGATATTCAGTTTAGACATTAATGAAGAACTGTTAGAAATCCCGGCTGCGAGCAGCAGGTTTTACTATTTTTGCGTATGGTCTGCAGGCCGGAAACACGTCAGAGGATATTGCTGATTGCAAGCGCTTCAGCCCGTCATCAGCCCGGAATGGATGCAGCTAATTTATCACATTGCGTGCTCAAAATCCAAGTGGAGTGTCTTTTCTGTGAATGCGGTCTATTTTGCACCGCTTTCCGCACAGGTATACCCACATTGGCAGGACTCGGCCATAACGGCTTTGAAGGTTTTTCAATATACGGCAATTCTATTTCAGTGCCGTAGCAGCAATAGATGTTTCCATACATTCAGATTTATTCCCACGAATAAAAAAGGCGGCTATTGCCGCCCTTACCCAAGTCTGAATACGTAGTTCAATGCCCGCGTTTTCTCAGCTTCTGGATTGCCGCCAATTGTGCGATAGCCTCACTCAGTTCAGCCTGTGCCCGTGCATAATCCATCGAGGAAGAACGATCCCTTATGGCATCTTCCGCGCGCTTCTTGGCTTCCATGGCTTTCGCCTCGTCGAGATTCGCCCCGCGCACGGCGGTGTCGGCAAGAATGGTTACTACGTCCGGCTGTATTTCCAGCATGCCGCCAGAGACATAGATGAGTTCTTCTTCTTGCAGCGGAGCCTTGATACGTACTGATCCGGGCTTGATTCGAGTCAACATGGGCGTATGTTGCGGATAAATGCCCACTTCTCCCGCCTCCGCAGGCGCCACCAGGAACTCTGCGGGACCGGAATAGATGGATTCCTCTGCGCTGACAATATCAACGTGAAACACGCCCATTTTTCTTTCCATTACCAATTGGTTGGCTTACTTGAGTCAAGAAGCCAGGTTATAAAACTAATTGCCCTATTGCAAGGTTTTGGCTTTCTCAACCGCTTCATCTATCCCGCCGACCATGTAGAAAGCCTGTTCCGGCAAGTGATCATAATCTCCGGCAACAATGCCTTTGAAACCTTTAATGGTTTCTTTCAGCGACACATATTTGCCCGGCGAGCCAGTGAATACTTCCGCCACGTTAAAAGGTTGCGATAGGAAACGCTGAATCTTGCGTGCTCTTGCCACCGCCAGCTTGTCTTCGGGAGAAAGCTCATCCATCCCCAGAATGGCGATAATGTCACGCAACTCCTTGTAACGCTGAAGCGTCTGCTGCACGTCGCGCGCGGTGTTGTAGTGCTCTTCGCCCACCACGAGCGGATCAAGCTGGCGCGAAGTGGAATCGAGCGGATCCACCGCCGGATAGATCCCCAGCGAGGCGATATCGCGGGATAACACAACGGTTGCATCCAGGTGGCCGAAAGTTGTAGCGGGCGACGGATCAGTCAAATCGTCCGCCGGCACATAGACCGCCTGAATCGACGTGATGGAGCCCGATTTGGTAGAGGTAATGCGCTCCTGCAGACGCCCCATTTCCTCGGCCAGCGTAGGCTGGTAACCCACTGCGGATGGCATCCGGCCGAGCAACGCCGACACCTCGGTACCCGCCAGCGTAAAGCGGTAAATATTATCGACAAACAACAATACGTCGCGACCTTCATCACGAAAGAATTCCGCCATGGTCAAACCCGTTAACGCCACACGCAATCGGTTGCCGGGCGGCTCATTCATTTGCCCATACACCAGCGCGACCTTATCCAGCACATTGGATTCTTTCATTTCGTGGTAGAAATCGTTTCCTTCCCGGGTACGTTCACCCACGCCCGCGAATACGGAGAAACCACTGTGCTCAATGGCGATGTTGCGAATCAGTTCCATCATGTTGACGGTCTTGCCCACGCCCGCGCCACCAAACAGCCCTACCTTGCCGCCTTTGGCGAAGGGACAAACCAGATCGATAACCTTGATGCCCGTTTCCAGCAATTCGGTTGATGCGGAAAGTTCGTCAAATGCCGGCGCCTTCCGGTGTATCGACATTCTCTTTTCTTCCCCGATGGGGCCCATCTCATCAATCGGCCTCCCCAAAACGTCCATGATCCGGCCCAACGTCTTGGTGCCGACCGGCACCAGAATCTGGGCGCCGGTATTAGTGACCATCATGCCGCGACGCAACCCATCTGAAGATCCCAGCGCAATCGTGCGCACAATACCATCACCCAATTGCTGCTGCACTTCGAGCGTTAGCTCTGTACCTTCCAGCACCAGCGCGTCGTACACTTTTGGCATCGCGTCGCGTGAAAACTCGACGTCAACCACCGCGCCGATACATTGAACAATTTTTCCTTGGCTCATGTCGTTCCCTAATTGCTAAATCAAAATATTTAAACTGCCGCCGCGCCGCCGACGATTTCCGATAATTCCTTGGTAATGGCGGCCTGACGCGATTTATTGTAAATCAGCGTCAATTCGTTTATCACGTTGCCGGCATTATCCGAGGCAGCCTTCATGGCTACCATGCGGGCCGATTGCTCGGACGCCATGTTCTCTGTCAGCGCTTGGTAAATTAGTGCCTCGACATACCGCACCATGATGTCGTCAATAACAGGCTTGGCTTCGGGTTCGTAAATATAGTCCCATACGCCGCGCTGCCCTTTAGGACCCTCGCCGCTTTTGAGGCGTTCATCGGAAAGCGGGAGCAATTGTTCCATCACCGGCTCCTGCTTCATTGTATTGATGAAGCGCGTGTAAAAAATATACACACGATCGAAGCGATCCTCGGTATAGCCATCCAGCAAGACTTTCACAGCGCCAATCAATTTTTCCAGATCTGGCGTGTCCCCCAAGCCCACGACGTGGGAAATCACGCTGGCACCAAGCCGGTTCATGAATCCAAAACCCTTGTTACCGATACAGCACGCCTCGATCTGCTCGCCTTCCGCTTCCCATGCTTTCATTTTACTGACCGCCATGCGCAACACATTCGTGTTGAGCCCACCGCACAACCCTTTATCGGATGTCACCACGACAATACCGATGCGTTTTACGGTGTCGCGCTCGATCAGGAATGGATGACGATACTCAGTATAGGCACGACTCATGTGCGCGGCAACATTGCGGATCTTCTCGCCATACGGGCGGGCTTTCTTCATGCGCTCCTGCGCCTTGCGCATTTTGGAGGCTGCGACCATTTCCATGGCACGCGTGATCTTCTGCGTATTTTTTACGCTTTTGATCTTGTTACGTATTTCTCTGCTGCCAGCCATCGGTTAATAGGTTCCGTTCTTCTTGAAGTCCTGAATCGCGCCATCGAGCTCTTTCTCAGTCGTCGCGTCGAGATCCTTGGTTGTCTCTATTTTATCCATGATGGCGCTATATTTGCTGCGTATGAACCCTTTCAGCGCCGACTCGAATGCCAGTGCACGTTTGACGTCAACATCGTCCAGATATCCCTTGTTGACAGCAAATAGCGTGATTGCCATTTCGGACACGCTCAAGGTCGCATATTGCGCCTGCTTCATCAGTTCAGTCACCATTTTGCCGCGTTCCAGCTGCTTGCGGGTGGCCTCGTCGAGATCCGAGGCAAACTGTGCAAATGCCGCAAGCTCGCGGTACTGCGCCAAGGCGAGACGCACGCCACCACCCAGCTTCTTGATAACCTTTGTCTGGGCTGCACCGCCTACCCGCGACACCGAAACCCCTGCATTGATCGCAGGACGAATACCGGCATTGAATAAATCGGTTTCCAGAAAAATCTGGCCGTCGGTAATGGAAATGACGTTGGTGGGAACGAAAGCGGTCACGTCGCCTGCCTGGGTTTCAATTATGGGAAGCGCGGTGAGCGAACCCGTTTTGCCTTTAACTGCTCCATTGGTAGCTTTTTCCACGTATGCCGCGCTGACCCGTGCGGCACGCTCCAGTAAACGTGAGTGCAAATAGAATACGTCACCAGGATAGGCTTCCCGTCCAGGCGGACGCCGCAGCAGTAGTGAAATCTGCCGGTAAGCCCATGCCTGTTTAGTCAGATCGTCATAAATAATGAGGGCATCTTCACCCTTATCGCGGAAATATTCACCCATGGTGCAGCCGGAATAAGGCGCGATGAATTGCATCGCCGCCGATTCGGATGCGGTGGCTGCCACCACGATCGTGTACTCCATCGCGCCATGCTCTTCCAGCTTGCGCACCACGTTGGCGATGGACGAGGCTTTCTGTCCGATCGCGACATAGATGCAAACCATCTTCTCGCCCTTCTGATTGATGATCGCGTCTACCGCCACCGCCGTCTTGCCTGTCTGCCGGTCGCCGATGATCAATTCGCGCTGACCACGCCCCACGGGAACCATGGCGTCAATGGCCTTGAGCCCGGTTTGCACAGGCTGATTCACCGATTGACGCCATATCACGCCTGGAGCAATTTTTTCAATTGGCTCTGAGCGTTGCGTGGCTATCGGGCCTTTGCCGTCGATCGGCTGCCCAAGCGCGTTGACTACCCTGCCCATCAATTCTTCGCCTACCGGCACCTCCAGGATACGGCCGGTACACTTTACGATATCGCCTTCGGTAATATGCTCATAGGAGCCCATGATTACCGCGCCAACGGAGTCGCGCTCAAGATTGAGCGCGAGACCGAATGTATTGCCGGGAAACTCCAGCATCTCGCCCTGCATCACGTCGGAGAGACCATGGATACGCACAATGCCATCAGTCACCGAAACAATGGTGCCCTGCGTACGGACTTCTGCGGAGACGGCGAGTCCCTCAATTCTGCTTTTAATCAGTTCACTGATTTCGGATGGATTTAACTGCATTTCAATAACTCCTAGCTTTTAAGTGCAACAGCCATGGCTTCCAGTTTACCGCGCACGGAGGCGTCCAATACTTCGTCGCCGATTTCAACCTTCACCCCGCCGATCAATTCCGGATCGATACTTACCTTAGCTTCTATTTTGCGCTTGAACCTGGTTTCAAGGTTGGCAACCAGTTCTTTCAACTGCTCATCACTCATGGCAAATGCGGAGGCAATTTTCGCTCCCAGCACACCTTCATGCTGAGTTTTTAGCTGCTCGAACAGCTCGCTCACCTCGGGCAATATTTCGATCCGGCCATTTTCCGCCAGCAGCACAATGAAATTGCGACCTGCTTCATTGAATTTGTCGCCGCCTATACCGAGAAGCAACTCGCCCAGCCGCCTGGCCGAAACTTTTGGATTGCCGATGAGCGCACGTATGTTCTCGTCCGCCGCGATGGTAGCGGCCAGTTGCAGCATTTCGGACCAGGCAGGGAGCGTATTATTGGCCTTGGCCAGCCGGAAGACAGCCTCCGCGTAAGGTCGTGCGATCGTGCGGGCTTCAGCCATCGCTTAAAGCTCCGCTTTAATGGAAGCGAGCAGATCAGCGTGCGTTTTGGCATCCACTTCGCGGTGCAGGATTTTCGCGGCACCCGCCAAAGCCAGATCAGCCACGTGTTGCCGTAATGTTTCCCTGGCACGGAAGACTTCCTGTTCGACCTCTGCCTTGGCGCCAATGAGGATACGATGGCCTTCATCTTTTGCGACGTTCTTCGCTTCCTCGATAATCTCGGACGCGCGCTTTTCGGCCTGAGCGATGATATCGCCCGCCCGATGCTTGGCCTCTCTCACCACATCGGCGGAGCGGTGGCTTGCCAATTCCAGTTCCTGTTTGCCCCGCTCGCCCGCCGCCAGACCATCGGCAATAGTTCTCTGCCGGTTTTCGATTGCGCGCATCAACGGCGGCCACACAAACTTGACCGTGAACCAGATAAATATGGCGAATGCCATCGCCTGAGAAAAAAGCGTGAAGTTGATATTCATGACTAGTCTCTGATAATGGTACCGGGAGCGGGCATTATTACTTGATGACAGCCAGCAACGGATTTCCGAATGCAAAGAGCATTGCCAGACCAACACCGATAATAAAGGACGCGTCGATCAATCCGAGCAGCAGGAACACTTTGCCTTGTAGCGTCGGAATCATTTCCGGCTGGCGCGCTGCGCCCTCAAGGAAGCTGCTGCACATGATACCAATGCCAATACAGGCACCGGCGGCGCCGAGACCGATCATAAGACCGATACCAATGCCTGTGTAGGCCTGAATCATCGCCAAGTATTGCAAATTATCCATCTCGTTTTCCTCTCGTCGTGGTGATAAATAGTAGTTTGTGATAAGCAAATAGGGGTGAAATCAGTGCGATTCGTGCGCCATGGAAAGATAAACCACCGTCAGCATCATGAAAATAAACGCTTGCAGCGTAATGATTAAGATATGGAAAATGGCCCATCCCGCTCCCAGCAGCGTGCCGAACAGGGTTCCGGCCAGACCGGTGGCGGCCCACATGCCGATCAGCAGAAAAATGATTTCGCCGGCGTAGATGTTTCCGTAAAGACGCAAAGAGTGCGAAAGCGGCTTGGAAACGTATTCGACCAGATTGAATAGAATATTGACTGGCCACAGTACGGGGTTCTTGCCGAATGGGGTACACACAAGTTCGTGTATCCAGCCGCCCAGTCCCTTTACCTTGATATTGAAAAAAATCATCAGGAACCATACCGACAGCGCCAGCGCAAACGTGGTGTTGATGTCGGTGGTCGGTACGCTGCGCCAGTTGTGCAGACCCAGCAGCTCATAGAGTGCGGCCATGATATCTATCGGCAAGAGATCCATCGCGTTCATCATGAGCACCCACACAAACACGGTGAGCGCCGCGGGCGCAACAAACGCGTGACGATCGCCATGAAAAGTGCTTTTGACTTGCTCATCGATGAATTCAATGGACAGCTCGACAAATGCCTGACGCTTGCCGGGAACCCCGGATGTCGCGCCGCGCACCACCCACCACAGGAAACCGAAGCTGATGATGCCTAGCAG
>JBKJYB010000415.1:0-3191 GCA_046716045.1 Nitrosospira sp. | reverse complement strand
CCTTAAGGCCCTCATCGGGGCTGCCGACGCTTTCGCGGGGCCGGGGCTTCTCCTGCCCACGCGCAATGGCGAACTATTCCGCTGGTGCTTGCAGCACGAGCTTCGCGTCGTTCAGCCCATGACGTTGATGAGCCTCGGCCTCTACAACCGGCCCTCGGGCGCCTTCCTGCCTTCGATTCTCTTTTGAGGTAGAAAGGCGGAACGGCGGTGGGACGCCAAGTATCCAGCATCGCAGTTTTGAATAATGAGTTGCCGCTTCCGTCAGAGGAAAGAGGGACTCCTGCATACTACCCAGCGGCGACAGAAGAGCGCGTCCATCAGGCTCCCA
Source organism: Nitrosospira sp. (assembly GCA_046716045.1). Classification (GTDB taxonomy): domain Bacteria; phylum Pseudomonadota; class Gammaproteobacteria; order Burkholderiales; family Nitrosomonadaceae; genus Nitrosospira. The sequence continues at coordinate 2,863 of JBKJYB010000415.1, read as the reverse complement.
GCAGCCGGCGAGTCAGCAGCGATTGCATGTCCCGCCGCCCGTCCGCGATCAGGTAGCCGTAAACACGTTGCTCAACGACACGGCAGATCACTCGGTAAGGCTTGAAGAAGGTCTGACGATAGTCGCGGATGCCCAGCACTAGCATCTCCCTGGGGTGGCTGCCGCGTTCCGGAAAAGTCGCCAGCGTTTCGACCGTTTCCAGCAACTGTTCCAGCACATAACCCGCGCTGGCAGGCGAATCGAACTCTGCGACGTAGTCGTGAATCGCTTCGAGATCGCGTTCCGCCCCCTCGGTGAGCAGCACCTCGTACCGCATCGGTGTCCGGCCTACTTGGCCCGCAGCCGAGCGACTACATCGTTAACCGGCTTGGCCTTCCCTGCTTCAATCTCCTGATTGCCAAGCGCGAGAATCTTAAGCAGCGCCAGCGTTTCCTGCGTGTCCTCGTAGGAAGCCACGTCCTGGATTACCGCCTTTGCCTCGCCGTTCTGTGTGATGACCAGCGGTTCGCGTTGCTCGGCCAGTTGCAGCAACACCTCTGCTGCATTTGCCTTCAGGTAACTGATCGATTTAACTTGGGTTGAGTAGCGCATGAGGGCCTCTTTCAGATCGAATAAAGACTAAATATAGTCCTTTTTCAATTTTTGGACAACCCCTGCCGCATCACTCGTTTGTCCGCTTCAGGTTTCCTCCCGGTTCAGCTGCTCCAGGTGGGCGGTGTATTCGTAGATGCGGCTGCGCTTCATCCCGGTCAGTTCGCGCACCAGGCCCAGCTTGATCATGGCGTCGAGCATTTTACTGACGGTGTGCGGGCTCTGGCCAGTAGCGGTGCAAATGGCGGGAATCGTGGTCACCGGGCGGGCGAACATCGCCTGATGGACCTGTAGCGCTGACGGGGCTACACGGCCAAGGGTGCGGATGCGCTCGCGGTCGGCATCGCCCAGCGCGGTCAGCGCCTTCGCGGTTTCCACGGCTTGGCTGGCCGAGTAGCGTACGGCGGTAGCGAAGAACCACAGCCATTCCTCCCAATCGCCCTGTTGCCGCACCCGTTGCAGCATCTCGTAGTAGTTGCTGCGGTAGGTCTTGAAGTAGAGCGAGAGATACAGCAGCGGCTCGCGCAGCACGCCCTCGTGCACAAGGATCAGCGGGATCAGCAGCCGGCCGAGCCGGCCGTTGCCGTCCAAGTAGGGGTGGATGGTTTCGAACTGGACGTGCGACAGGGCGGCCTTGATCAAAGCCGAATATCGGACGGGCTGGTCGTTAAGGAATTTCTCCAGGTCCGACAGGCAATCACCCAGGCGTTGCGGTGGCGGTGGGACGAACGACGCCCTGGAGGGCGACGCGCCACCGATCCAGTTCTGGGTGCGGCGGATTTCGCCAGGAGCCTTGCCAGCACCGCGTCCGTGGGTCATCAGCTTGGCATGCATCTCGTTCATCAGGCGCATGCACAGCGGCAAGCCGCCTTTGAGTAAGTTCAGACCATGTTCCAGCGCCGCGACATAGCAGGACACCTCGCGAACGTCGTCCAGCGGCACCCCGGGCGCGCCTTCGGCCTCGTACAGCATCAGGTCTGACAGCGAGGACTGCGTGCCCTCGATCTGCGAGGACATCACCGCTTCTTTGCGGACGTAGCTATACAGGAACACTGAGGTTTCCGGCAGCAGCACGGTGATGCTGTCCAGACGGCCGAGGGCCAGATGCGCTTCGTCCAGTCTTTCCTGCAGGCTGGAATCTACGGTCAGCAAGGGTTCGGGTGGAAGCGGATTGGGCACGAACGCCCGGCAGGCTTCGCCCGCCGCGACCGAAGGCTCGTAGTTACCGGTGATACCGCGCTCCATGGGTGGACTCCTTGCAGTTTGGAACCCGCTTTATTGCACAAAACGTCATTTTACGCAATAAGACAGCAGTTGGAATGCACTCCGTAGCTTGGCTTCCTGAGCAAACAGCGCGTGAATGGAGGCATCGTTAATCAACCACGGAACCCCCCGATGAACACCAAGCCACAGCCCTTGCCAAACCCTCAATCAGACATCATCCGGGCGCTGCCCGACACCCTCCACGGTGGCACGCTGACCAAGAAGCTGGGTCGGAAGCCATCCGTTCGTGACCATCCTGGAGACAGCTGATCATGATCGGACTGATAGAAAATAAACTGTCAGGATGAAATCGTCTGGTCAGTGCTCAACCGATACAGATGATCAATATTCGCCCGGCAGCAACAAGCATGTTTGTAAATTGCATACTCAGCGCCGACGGCTATTACATTTGCAGGTACTATCTGAATTCGCCCACTCAAGCTATGCAACCTCCTAATGCAAAGAGAAGTTAAAGAGAAATCCAAGTGTGCCGTCGTGGCGGCCGTACAACTACCGAGCGTGAGCGATAACGAGTTCGAGGCATCGCTGACCGAGCTGCGCGAACTCGCAAAAACACTGGGGTATGAGGTCGTCCGCACGTTCGTGCAGAAGCGCTCAGGCTTCGACATAACGGCATACCTTGGCGTCGGCAAGCGGCAGGAAATACGCAGCTTCGTGAACAACGAACCCGCCGAGTTCGAGGAAATAGTCGCTAACCCTGATAGCCGGGATATCGATACCATCCTGGTCGACCACGAGATCTCACCATCGCAGGCGCGCAACCTTGAAAAGGAGGTCGGCTGCGAGGTAATGGACCGCACTATGGTCATCCTCGAAATTTTTCATCGCAATGCCCGCTCTCGCGCCGCGCGCGCCCAGGTAGAGATCGCGCGCCTCGGGTACATGGCACCGCGCCTGCGCGAGGCGGCGAAGCTTGCGGGGCCGCAAGGGCGGCAGCGCAGCGGCGTCGGTGGCCGGGGGGGCGGCGAGTCGCACACTGAATTGGACC
>JBKJYB010000414.1:0-3170 GCA_046716045.1 Nitrosospira sp. | reverse complement strand
AATAGCTGTGGCTGCTTCCTTCCGGACCTGACCAGGTTCACTACTATGCAATGCGGGGAGGCCCGCCATATAAAAATTTCTCCGTTGGTATTGTGCACGGAGTTGACGCCTACGTCTACCGCCATAGCCTAAGAGCCGCCCGGCTAAACCTGCGCCCCGATTTTTTTGGCCAGCGCCAGCAATTCCTCTCCGTTTTCAAGACCATCAACGAAACGCCGGGGAATGCCCTCAAGGCCCACTTGCGCGCCAACCAGGGCGCCGGTCAGCATCGCGCGGGACATGTTTTGCCCCCCACCATTTATGGCATGCAGCACGGCGGATTCGAAGTCATTCGCAAAACGTGCCGCAAGATAATATACGGCTGGAAGTAGATGATAAATAGCGCATGGCATACCATAGACAATAGATACTTTCCAGGCTGGTTCAATCCGGATATCCGGATCGATCGCGGCAAGAGCGGCATAATGCGATGTTAACAGTGCATCCGGAGAGGAAAAGCGTCCTGCTCGCGGCGGATCGGGATCGCCGGGACGGGGTGGAGCAAGATTGCTTTTTGTCACCGAATGAAATGGCAATTCTCCGCTTTGGACGAGCTGCATAAGCGTATCGGAAATTTCTGGCGTGAGTTTTGCTCCGGCGATCAGCCGGGATAGAACCACGTTATAGGCCGTCGTCATGGCAACGATGGCTTCATCGCCTTGCGTAAGAAGACAATTGGCGGAAACCGTCTCGGCAACTTTTCGCGGGTGGTTCGCGTAATGCGCCGCAAGTACAATGGCGCGTTCAGCCGCTTCCGTGGTATCCGCATGCCCCCCTGTCTCGCGCCATGTCCTTTTCTGCTCCACGCGCCTGCGATACGCCTCCCGTATCGATTGACTGGTATATCCGCCCGGACCGTATGCCGGCGTGCCATTCAGTAAGGGAAACAACCCTTCATCCAGCCTGCGAGTAAAATCCTCTTCGCGGTATTCCCCATGCTCCGCCACGGACCGAAGGAGCATGACGAAGATCAAGCCCGTCTGGGAGAGCTGTCCGGCTTTCATTCCACCGTGATAACGATCCGGTTTCGGGGTCGTATAGCCGTTGATCCAGGGACCGTAATCCTTGCGCAACTCGGCAAGGTCATAGTACCAGTGGCATCCCAAACCGAGGGCATCACCGATCAATGCGCCCATGATGGCGCCAGAAACTCGATCCATTTCTATCTCCTCAACAACGTTAGACCAGGCAGGAACGATCCAGAATCACGACCGGCTTTGACCGGGTCTTCATCAATGCGAAGCACGCAACACAAATAATATCTGTGGGTACGCCGCTCATCAATTACCCCGTTACCACTAAGGATTTTCTTTTTGCCATCGCCACGGTGGAATAGGGGAGTTAGCTGACCATAATCCGCGCTTAGCGGAGCGGGCCTCGGCTTGCAACTTATAGAGCTCCGGATCTTTCGCGTGCTTCTCATACACCCAAGCCATGCCTCGCTTTACTTGTTCCGCATTGGCATCTACACCATTACACCTGACTCTGGCCAGAGTGCGCCCATATTGATCTTTACTTATTCCAGCTAACTCGGCTTCGATCCAAAAACAAAGGTCAGAAAGGGATTTTTTTGAACGTTTGGTATAAGGTTGTTTTTTTTCCGGAGCGTCAATTTCAGCCAGCCGCACTCTTACCATTTCTCCATCTATTACTACGGTAAGCGAATCGCCATCAACAATCTGAACTACCTGAGCATGGATGACCTTGCCGGCCGGATCGGCATAGATCGGGCAGGAGAGGATAGCGAAGGCAAATATAGCAAACGCTGGAATGGTAATGCTGCGCGGAGTCCACATTATTTTTGACGTCCGCGATTATGCTGCCGGCGATCCGGCTGCTTCGTTCACCCGGCTCCTGCCCATCGTAAGAGCCCGGCGATCGACGATTGTATTGCCGCCGATCCGGCTCCCGCTTTTGATACATCATTCACGCAGCCCTACCCCGATGAGATTCATTTAGCCATTCCATGGCTCATAGATCGACAACAATATTTAACCTAAATCCGGCAGTTGACCGCTCATATTTCATATTAGTGTTATGATTCACAAAGACTTTTTGCGTCACATGATCTTCACCTTTTTGGTGAGTTCGCTACAGGATGGATTGGACGGTTTTTGCGGCACATGGCTGCGTTGTTCGCAACGCCTTGAATGGAATAACCATTTCCGCGTCGTTGTGTCTTACCACTCCAAAAACCACCTACTCCATCCTGCTCAACTGCCGGATTTATGTTTAAAGATGAATTCTAACATCGGCAAAGCTTATGTGATTACAGAACCACCAGAAAACAAAAAGCCCAACCTTGTAAGTTGAGCTTTTTGAGTATATTGGTTGCGGGGGCAGGATTTGAACCTACGACCTTCGGGTTATGAGCCCGACGAGCTGCCAGACTGCTCCACCCCGCGTCAGAAGGATGGCTATTATAGCAAGTTGAATTTATCAAGGTCAAATCTTATTCTGACACCGGTCACGACAGCTACGTAACCATCATTCGGCCGAAAAATCCGCATACTTATTATTTCAACCAGCCACCCTCCACCGTTTATGGAACCAACATGGCCTAGCCTGTTTCCCGGCTACGGCGCGCCCGTTGCTATACGTTACAAGCAGCAAAATCTTGTGCAATTCTCTGCATGCGGCCAGGACTGCTCTCGCAACCCTTGTGCCGTGGCAAAATCTGGCTGCTTTGCGCTGGCTCCCACACTTCCGAAGAGAGTCAGTGTTCTTTCTAAATAAATCACTTTCTATTTTCTTATGAGAGTTAGCGCACAGAGTATCTCCCGGAATAACGGCAGCATTGGCATTTAGCGTCGTCGTTCAAACGCTCCACTGACATGGTGTGATGATTAGCAAACCTGACATCCTTAATGCCAACATCCTGATTGTTGATGATCAGGATGCCAATGTCCGGCTGCTTGAGCAAATGCTGAGCGATGCCGGCTATACGCATACTACCTCGACCATGGACCCCTATGAGGTTTGCCCGCTCTATCGCCAGAACCGCTACGATCTGATTCTGCTCGATCTGCAGATGCCCGGCATGGATGGCTTCCAGGTGCTCGAAGGCTTGAAAGAAATAGAACCGGACGGCTACCTCCCGGTACTTGTGATCACCGCCCAGCCGAGCCATA
>JBKJYB010000413.1:0-17221 GCA_046716045.1 Nitrosospira sp. | reverse complement strand
TCTTCGCCAACACCATCGTGATCGCCGCCGTCAGCGTGGTCTTGCCATGGTCCACGTGTCCAATCGTGCCAACGTTTACGTGCGGTTTCGTCCGCTCAAATTTGCTTTTTGCCATGATCTGCCCTTTTTAAAGCTCTGTTGCTATCCGGATTTGTGATATTAACTACCTATGGAGCCCATGGCCAGGATTGAACTGGCGACCTCTCCCTTACCAAGGGAGTGCTCTGCCACTGAGCTACATGGGCAAGCACCGTTTCTGCCCGTAACACTAACTTTCCAATAACCTCCAGCTCTTGTTCAGCTTAGAATATCTGGAGCGGGTGAAGGGAATCGAACCCTCGTCGTAAGCTTGGAAGGCTTCTGCTCTACCATTGAGCTACACCCGCAGCTAGCAATAAACTCGAATAGAAGCAGCCAATCAACTACTTAACAACTACTTAAGCACCAACAGCCATCGCTCGTCCGGCTAGATCCTATTCTACTTACTCTCCGCCGTTGAACCAGATCCATCAGAACCGCAAGTGCCGAGGTTTCACCGGCAAATACCAGCCACCTGATTTGGTGGAGGGGGAAGGATTCGAACCTTCGAAGGCAGAGCCGTCAGATTTACAGTCTGATCCCTTTGACCGCTCGGGAACCCCTCCAAACGAAACTCCCAATTGTGAATGTTTTAGGCTGACAAGTCAACGTGCATTTTAGGGTTTCTCATACTCGACAAGACGGGATACTCAACAGCAGGGTGGCGAAGGCGCTTCCTGTTGGCCGTTCATGATCCGTCAAATTCTACCAAATCACCGTTGAATCACTCCATCCCTTGTCCGGATTATGCGTATCCGAGGAACGATATCATCCTTGAAATAACGGGGTATGAATCTGGCTATATGGCCAGATTCATACCCGATGATGTTCAGTGTGTGGAACCCTGACGCACGCCTAATAGCTCCACATCGAATATCAATGCCGCGTCCGGTGGAATTACATTCCCGGCTCCCCGCGCACCGTAGGCCATCTCGGCGGGAATGGTCAGCGTGCGCTGCCCACCCGTTTTCATACCGGCAACACCGCGATCCCAGCCTTTTATTACGCGCCCCGCGCCCAGCAAAAATGAAAAAGGCGTGCCGCGATCACGGGAACTATCGAATTTTGCGCCCTTATTCTCGGGTGCGGCCGCATCGTAAAGCCAGCCAGTATAATGGACTTCGACCATATTTCCGATAACCGCTTCTTCGCCGGTTCCTATTTTTATATCTTTTTTTACGAGTTCGGTCACCTTGGCTGCTCCTTTTTGAGTGTCGGAAAATGCAACTTGGGGCAGAAGAATCACGCCCAATATTAATACGCCCAAATTAATCAAGGTGTTTACTTTAGTCATGGCTTCCCCAAAAGTTGAATTAAAATCATCGAAAGTGCTCTCAAAGCGATAGTCTCTTGAATCAAGAGCATGTTGTGCCAACATTTTTTTGTTCGCCGCCCTCGCAACTCTCGAATATTATACCCGGTATGCCAAGTTGCACCGCAGCCCGATTAGTGAGTCCGCTAAATGAGTCCGCTGAGTGAGTCCGCTAATTCCGTAATTGTCATCGATAACTGGATGGAGACGCCGCACGCATGCAGGAGCGCATGAACGAGGAGATACAGAAGGAGCAAGGAGCAAGTTCAGCACGCCTCCACGATTCGCGCCTGGTACGCGCGCTATACCTGACAGTGGGATTTGCCGCTGTGATACTGGGCGTAGTGGGCATAGTGCTGCCCGTATTACCTACAACTCCTTTTCTGCTGCTTGCGGCCGCCTGTTTCGCGCGCAGTTCACAACATTTTCACGACAAACTGTTGGCCAACCGCTTCGCCGGGCCAATAATCCGCGAATGGATCGAGCACCGCAGTATTCGACGCCCCGTCAAGCGCTGGGTCTACCTGCTGCTGGCGTTATCATTTGGCAGCTCCATCCTGTTGATGCCGACTGTTTGGCACCAGGTGATGCTGGCTGCGCTGGGTATCATCCTGGCGGTGTTTATCTGGCGCATACCGGTGAGAGATGCCGATGCCCAAGCATGATTAACGCATAACATTAGCTGAGTCGGGCTGCGCCCGCCTTCCCCCGGAAACAGACGAATGATTCAATTCCGTTTAGCGTTTACTGCGCCGCAGCCTGGGGCTCGGCTACAAAGATTTCAACACGACGATTTTTTGCTCTATTTGCGGGCGTATCGTTTGCAACCACCGGCTCGCGGGAACCTTGGCCATCAATACTTATGCGATTTGAAGAAACACCCCGGCTTATCAGATAATCGCGCGTACTAGCCGCACGGTTGAGCGATAACGGGTTATTGACCGCATCGCTACCTGAGTTGTCGGTATGACCAACGATAGTCACCAGCGTACCCGGGTTATTGGTCAGGCTGGTCGCAAAACTATCCAATACCGGTCTGAAATTGGATGTGATCGCCGCACGGCCGGTATCAAATGAAATATCACTGGGAATATCCAGCTTCAGGCGGTTGTCCGCGGTCTTGATGACTTGCACGCCCGTGCCGGTTGTGGCTTGCTCCATTTCCTGTTTTTGCTGCTCCATTCGTCTCGACCAGACATTTCCCGCAAGGGCCCCGGCGCCAGCACCGGCAGCCGCGCCAATCGCCGCACCTTTCCCACCACCCGCAAGAACGCCAATGATTGCACCCGCACTTGCGCCGATACCTGCGCCTATAGCCGTGTCTCTCGTGGTGGTACTCTGTGTTCCAGGCGTGCTGGCACAGCCACTCAATGTCAAAACTGCCGCCATGGAAATAGCCGACAATTGATTACGCATGATATCTCCTCATTGGTTGGTAATTGCTTATGGTAGGGACTTTTTACGGCCTTTACTACAATAACTTTAGCAGAGGAAACAAAAGACGCGAATCGTTTCCAAGAACGCAGATCGCTACGCGCCCATCACGCCCGGTCACCCCCGTGGGTGATGCAGGGCATGGATCTGCTTCAGCCGCTCGCGCGCCACGTGGGTGTAAATTTGTGTGGTGGAAATATCGGCATGGCCCAGCAACAGTTGCACGACACGCAGGTCGGCACCATGGTTGAGGAGATGGGTAGCGAAAGCATGGCGTAACGTGTGGGGCGACAAGGTATCGTTGATACCTGCGAGGCGCGCGTGGCGCTTGATTAGATACCAGAAAGCCTGGCGTGTCATGGCTGAACCGCGGGCTGTAACAAACAACGTATTAGTGACTTTTCCGCCCAATAACATGGCTCGCGTTTCCTTAGTGTAGCGGATTACCCATTCCAGCGCTTCTTCGCCCAACGGTGTCAGCCGCTCCTTTCCACCCTTGCCTATCACTCGTATAACACCCATGTTCAGGCTGATTTGCGCAACTTCAAGATTGACCAGCTCTGATACCCGTAGCCCGCTGGCGTACAGCACTTCGAGCATGGTGCGATCACGCAACCCCAACGGTTGCTCCACATCAGGCACGTCAAGCAGCGCTTCCACGTCGGCTTCGGTCAGAGTTACGGGCAGACTACGGGGAAGCTTCGGCGTATCAATATTGAGGCTGGGGTCAGCCTGGATTTTACCCTGGCGTAACAGAAACCGGTAAAACCGCTTCAAACTCGACAGCTCGCGACTGGTGGTGCTGGCCTTGACCCTAACCGAAACTTTATAGGCAAGAAACTCGAGTAGATCGGAATGCGTCGCGGCCGTCAGCGCACGGTCATTCCATTTTTTTTTCCCGAGCCATTCGCTAAATTGCCACAGATCACTGCGATAGCTCTCCAGCGTATTGCGTGACAGCCCATCTTCCAGCCACAGGACGTCAGAGAACTCGTCCAATAATCCTGCGTTAAGCTCAGACGCGCTCATGATGCAATAGCCAGCGCTTGATAGTAAGCGGGATGCCGTCGCTTGCATTCATGAAGCCGCCCAGCCCACCGCTTTTGGCAATAACGCGATGACACGGAATAACGATGGGAAGCCGATTGGCGCCACATGCCTGCCCCACAGCACGCGGAGCGGAATGCAATTGTGTAGCGATATCGGCATAACTGCGGGTGGTGCCACTGGGGATGTCCTGAATAGCACTCCATACCCGGCGCTGATGAGTAGTACCCCCAATGTGCAGCGACAAATCAAATATGAAACCCGAATCAGCCACATACGCCTGCAATTGATTGGAAACTTCCTTGGCTAGGGAGGTTTGCGGCGCGAGTGGCGGCGTATCGAGTGGCAGATATTCGATATCGGTCAACCAGTCTTCCTCAATGCGAATACCGAGAACAGCAAATGGTGTGGCAAGTTTTGCCTGATAGTCATCTGCTGATTTTGCTTTCAGAGTAGTCTTTGATTTGTTCATGACAGCGTTAATTATCGCCAATCCATCTATACACCACACACTAAACCATTATGCCCTGCCCATCAACCCATGTACGCCCGCTACGCTGCGGCCGGCATATTTAAATGGGAATTATCGGTAATCAGTTATTCTGCCTGTTTTGACTTTATCCAAACAGACCGGCGATAATTCGCTATTATTGGCTTGAGTCAACTGTCGGCAAGAACAATTAAAGGAGCAAGCGGTGAAATTTAGCGTAAAAAACGGAAATCCGGAGAAGCAGCGCGGTGCCTGCGTGGCCATAGGTGTATTCGAGCCAGGTAAATTGACTGAAGCTGCGGAAGCCATGGACAAGATCGCCGGTGGATATATTGGCGGCATATTACGCAGCGGCGATATGGAAGGCAAGGCAGGCTCGACACTGGTGTTGCACAACGTGCCCGGCACGCTGTGCGAGCGTGTGTTGCTGGTTGGACTTGGCAAGGAACGAGAGGTCAATGATAAGGCATACTGCGACGCGGCCCGGGCCACCTTTAAGGCGCTGCATGAAACAGGCGCCACCGATGCCACTCTGTTTTTGACTGACGTGCCAGTAAAAGAACGTGACACTGCCTGGAAGGTTTCACAAGCCGTAATGGTGGCGATGGAAAGCATTTATCGCTTCGATCGCCTCAAGAGCAAAGCGGAGGGAGTCAAACCGCATCTGCGCAAAGTCACGCTAGGCACGACCAGCCGGGCAGAGCTTGTTGCCAGCGAGGAGGCCTTGCAACAGGGAATTGCCATCGCCGACGGCATGAATCTGGCCAAAGATCTGGGTAATCTGGCGCCCAACCTCTGTACCCCGGCCTATCTCGCGGAGCAAGCCGTAAGAATCGCCAAGACCCATAAGCTCAAGGTAACCATCCTGGAGCAGAAAGACATGGAGAAGCTCGGTATGGGATCATTACTGGCCGTTGCGCGCGGCAGCCGTCAACCCGCCAAGTTGATCGCGTTGGAATACTGGGGAGGAGCGAAGAAGGAGAAACCCGTCGCGCTGGTGGGCAAGGGCGTTACTTTTGATACCGGTGGCATTTCGCTGAAGCCCGCGGCGGAGATGGATGAAATGAAATATGACATGTGCGGCGCGGCCAGCGTACTGGGCACCATTACAGCGATTGCGCAACTACGGCTTCCGATCAACGTGGTTGGTATCATTCCCACCACCGAGAACATGCCTGGCGGCAATGCCGCCAAACCTGGCGATGTCGTAACCAGTATGTCGGGGCAAACCATCGAGATTCTCAACACCGATGCTGAAGGACGGCTGATTCTATGTGACGCGCTGACTTATGCCGAGCGCTATGAACCCGGCACAGTAATAGATATCGCCACCCTGACTGGCGCCTGTGTCATTGCACTCGGGCATGTGGCATCGGGCCTGCTCAGCAATGATGAAGAACTGGCGGAGGAATTGCTGCGTGCCTCCGGGCGGGCGTCGGATCGCGCCTGGCGTCTGCCACTATGGGACGATTACCAAGAACAATTGAAAAGTAATTTTGCCGATATGGCTAATATAGGCGGACGCGCAGCCGGAACCATTACCGCCGCCTGCTTCCTGTCGCGTTTCACCAGAAAATACCGATGGGCTCACCTGGACATCGCCGGCACTGCGTGGAAATCCGGTAAGGAAAAAGGCGCAACAGGGCGGCCAGTGCCGCTGCTGACTCAATTTTTAATCGACCGGACGGTAAAAAAGAACCGCTAACATCATCATGACCGAAATCGACTTTTACTCTGGCGGGGGCGATAAGCTGCATACTGCCTGCCGTCTCGTCGCCAAGGCGGTGCGGCAAGACCTCAAGCTGATGGTCTATAGTCCCGATGCGGCGATGGTCGAGCGGCTCGACAAACTACTTTGGACTTTTTCCCCGATTGATTTTATCCCGCACTGTCGCACTGAGGACAAACTGGCCGGTGTAACCCCGGTCGTGCTCGGCCACCAGTACACTCAGTTGCCACACGATGATGTATTACTCAATCTGGATGCTGAGCACCCACCTTTCTTCAGCCGCTTCCAGCGCTTGATCGAAATCACCGGAACCACACCGGAAGATACGCAGGCCGCGCGAAAACGCTACCGTTTTTATAAAGATCGGGGGTATGAAATTCGCCATCACAAGCTTGAGATGGTATAAACCCCGTACCCTGCATTCCCATGACCTCGTGAATCCCTGGGACCCCCATGACAAATAGTATTGAAAGCTCGTCCGAAGCTGATTACAATGAGATTCTGAGAAAGCTCGATGCATTGCTGCTCAAGCACCAGGGCAAGCCATCGGTTCTAACTGAAGTGGATAATAATGCGGCGTCGTTCCCGGATCTGGCTCTTGGAGCCGCATCGGGAGAAACATCACTGACAGATGCCGATAACATACCCACTCTCACTGAAATGGTATTTCTGCCCCCGGCAATGCTGTCGCCTCAGTCTGACATCACGTCCCTGCTTGGGCAGATTCTGGATTCCGCACTCAAGGATGCGGGGGCCCATCTTGATACCGGAGCGCGAAACGCATTGGTTCAGGCGCTGGAATGCCGTCTATTTGGTCTTTGATAAGTTCTATTGCCTCAATCCACAATCTTCCACAAACATTAATTCTCAGTTTGACTCAGTTTTACATAAACAGCCATCTCTCAGCGAACCGCCGCGCTACCGGTGTCCACATTCGCGTCTATGTCTCCTATAATCGCTGATTTTCCGCCCTTGCCGGTCTGATATCCATGGAACTCGAAAAAAGCTTCGAACCCCGATCCATCGAAAGCCGTTGGTATTCTCGTTGGGAGTCCGCTGGTTATTTCAAGCCCATGCCCAGCGGCACATCCGCTGAAACAGCCCCCGCCTACTGCATCATGTTGCCACCGCCCAATATAACCGGCACGCTGCATATGGGGCACGCTTTCCAGCATACCTTGATGGACGCGTTGACACGTTATCACCGCATGTGTGGGGACAACACGTTATGGCAACCGGGAACGGATCATGCCGGTATTGCCACCCAGATTGTGGTGGAACGTCAACTGGACCAGCAAAATATCAACCGCCGTGATCTGGGGCGCGAAGAATTTCTCAAGCGCGTATGGCAGTGGAAAGAGGAATCCGGTTCCACCATTACCCGCCAGATGCGGCGGCTGGGGACTTCCTGCGACTGGTCGCGCGAACGCTTTACCATGGATTCAGGGTTATCCCGCGCTGTTACTGAGGTTTTCGTGCGGCTTTATGGCGATGGATTAATCTATCGCGGCAAGCGGCTGGTGAACTGGGACCCGGTGCTGCAAACCGCGGTTTCCGATCTGGAAGTCGTATCGACGGAAGAGGATGGATTTATTTGGCATATTCTCTATCCGCTCGAAAATGTGGATCCAGATTTGGATAAGACAAAAACAGAAGGCCTGATTGTCGCCACCACCCGTCCCGAAACCATGCTGGGCGATATGGCGGTCGCCGTGCATCCGGATGACCCGCGTTACCGGCATCTGATCGGTCGCCATGTACGTTTGCCATTATGCGAACGAAGCATCCCGGTGATCGCGGATTCCTATGTCGATCCGGAATTTGGCACAGGCTGCCTAAAAATTACCCCGGCACACGATTTCAATGACTACCAGGTGGGGCAGCGGCACAAACTTGTACCGCTCAATATTTTCACGTTGGATGGAAAAATCAGCGATCTTGCGCCTGCTGAGTACCAGGAACTGGACCGCTATGACGCCCGCAAGAAAATTATTTCAGACCTGGAAGAGCAGGGGCTTCTGGTTGAAACCAAACCGCACAAACTCATGGTACCGCGTGGCGACCGCACTCACACGGTAATTGAGCCAATGCTCACTGATCAGTGGTATGTGGCAATGGAAGGATTGGCAAAACGCGGGCTGGAAGTGGTGGCAAATGGCGATGTTAAATTCACGCCGGAAAATTGGAGCCACGTTTACAACCAATGGCTCGAAAACATCCAGGACTGGTGTATTTCACGACAACTGTGGTGGGGACACCGGATTCCCGCGTGGTATGACGAGGATGGCAACATCTTTGTCGCACACAGTCCGGAGGAAGCCCAACAACAAGCTGGCGAACGCAAGCTCACACAGGACGAAGATGTCCTCGACACTTGGTTCTCATCCGCATTATGGCCCTTCTCCACGCTAGGGTGGCCCGAAGAAACGCCGGAACTCAGAACTTTTTTGCCGACTTCAGTGCTGATCACCGGTTTCGACATCATCTTCTTCTGGGTGGCGCGCATGGTCATGATGTCGCTGCATTTCACCGGCAAAGTACCGTTCAAAGAGGTCTACGTCACGGGATTGATCCGCGATGCGGAAGGCCACAAGATGAGCAAATCCAAGGGCAATGTGTTGGACCCGCTCGATCTCATCGATGGCATTGCGTTACCGGATCTGATCTCGAAGCGCACCACCGGACTCATGAATCCCAGACAGGCCGAATCTATCGAAAAAATCACACGCAAGCATTTCCCCGACGGCATTCCCGCATTTGGCACCGATGCGCTACGTTTTACTTTTGCCAGTCTCGCTTCCCATGGCCGCGACATCAAATTTGATATGCAGCGCTGCGAAGGCTATCGAAATTTCTGTAACAAACTTTGGAATGCCACGCGCTATGTGCTAATGAATTGCGAGGGGAAAGATACAGGTTTGGCCACGGGTTTGGCCAATGAGCTGCCGTTGGAATATTCCGGCGCCGACAGGTGGATCATCAGCCGCTTGCAACAAGCGGAAAGCGCGGTGGAGCAGGCTTTTCATGACTATCGCTTTGATATTGCGGCACGCGAAATCTACGAATTTGTCTGGGACGAGTATTGTGATTGGTATCTGGAATTTGCCAAGGTACAGTTAAACAGCGGCGGCGACGCCGTACAACGCGCAACCCGCCGCACCCTGACACGCGTACTGGAGGCCACGCTACGGCTTGCCCATCCCATCATTCCATTCATTACGGAAGAATTGTGGCAGAAAGTCGCGCCGCTTGCCGGCAAGCAAGGCTCGAGCATCATGCTGCAGCCATACCCCAAAGGTGATCCGGCGCACATCAGCGAAGACGCCATCGGGCGCATTGTTGCACTCAAGGAGATGATCAATGCCTGCCGCACTTTGCGTGGTGAAATGAATCTGTCCCCAGCGTTAAGGATTCCGCTCCTGGCTGCGGGCGATGGGGAAACCTTGACTGCTTTTTCTCCCTACCTGATGGCACTGGCTAAACTCTCGAGTGTGGAAATCATGCGGGATGGGTTGCCCCATGCCGAAGCACCTGTGGCGATTGCCGGCGAATTCAGACTGATGCTGAGAATCGATGTGGATATAGCCGCTGAGCGTGTGCGCCTTGCCAAGGAAATGACTCGTATTGAAGGTGAAACCACCAAAGCACAAATCAAGCTTGCAAATGCCGGTTTCGTCGAGCGCGCCCCGGCCAAGGTGGTGGAACAGGAGAAAGAACGGCTTGCTAGTTTTAGTGCAACATTGGAGAAACTCAAGGAGCAACTGCGGAGGTTAGACTGAATCATGGCTATTCATCCTCCCGCACCTATGAATCAGCTGAGTAAGCAGTAGCAACCTCTAACCAGTAGCCGTCTCTAACATTTCAGCCTTTGCTACAAGCTCGCCAATGCTTTAAATCATAGTAAAAATTTCAAGTATTCCGCTTGGCTGCGATATAATCGCCCAAACCAACAGATAAATGCTTCTCACTCTCTGCCGTACACCGGGAGTTTTATATTCGGAAGGGGGAATAATCATAATCATCCTATTAGGCGGTCCCGGTGCGGGGAAAGGCACTCAGGCCAATTACATTAAGGAACGTTTCGGCATTCCGCAGATTTCTACCGGCGATATGTTGCGCGCCGCAGTCAAGGCAGGCACCATGCTGGGCATTATGGCGAAGAAAATCATGGATGCGGGCGGGCTTGTCTCCGATGACATCATAATCAGTCTGGTTAAAGAGCGCATCGCGCAGCCAGATTGCAGAAGAGGATTTCTGTTTGATGGTTTCCCTCGTACCATTCCCCAGGCAGATTCAATGAAAGCCGCAGGCGTACCGATCGACTACGTGATCGAAATTGATGTCTCGGACGACGAGATTATCAGCCGTTTGTCGGGTCGCCGGTTGCATCCGGGTTCGGGTCGTATTTATCACGTGATATTCAATCCACCCAGAACGGACAACACGGATGATATGACTGGCGAGCCACTGATACAGCGTGACGATGATAAAGAGGAAACCGTACGAAAACGGCTCGAAATCTATCACACCCAGACTAAACCATTGGTAGAATACTACTCGAGATGGGCAGCTAACGGCGGGCACGGTGCTCCCAGGTATGTAAAAATACCGGGGGTCGGATCGGTTGAAAGTATCCGCGATACCATTTTCGCGTCACTGGAATAACTTCAGTCACGATTCCTGGCGAACCGGGATTTATGGTACCCGCCTTTTAAATTCGCGAACGGAGCAATGCTGCATCGGCAGAGATCCTTAACACTTTGCCTGCGCATTACGGCGCTGCCGGGACTTTAGCGCCACGGAGAGAGCGCGCCGGTGTATAGCCATAAGTCGCAAGGGATTTAAATAATCAGGAGAGAAACATGGCAGCAAAAAACGCTTTTTATGCGCAGTCGGGTGGAGTTACCGCCGTCATCAACGCGTCGGCCGCTGGCGTCATCGAAACCGCACGCCAGCAAAAAGGCAAAATAGGTAAAGTTTATGCGGGTCGTAACGGCATTATCGGTGCGTTAACCGAAGATCTGATCGATACCGGCAAGGATTCCATCGCGGCAATCAGGGCTCTGCGCCATACTCCATCGGGCGCATTTGGCTCCTGCCGTTACAAATTGAAAAGTCTTGAACAGAACCGGCGTGAATATGAGCGTCTGATCGAAGTATTCAAGGCACATAACATCGGCTATTTTTTTTATAACGGTGGAGGTGATTCCGCCGATACCTGCCTCAAGGTATCGCAGTTGGCCGACACACTCGGCTATCCCATCCAGGCTATTCATGTTCCGAAAACGGTAGATAACGATCTTCCCATCACAGACTGCTGCCCCGGCTTCGGTTCGGTGGCAAAATACATCGCCGTATCCACGCTTGAAGCGAGCTTTGATGTGGCTAGTATGTCAAAAACATCGACCAAGGTATTTGTACTGGAAGTAATGGGGCGTCATGCCGGATGGATCGCGGCGGCGGGCGGCCTGGCATCCAGCAAGGATTGTGAGATTCCTGTTGTTATTCTGTTTCCCGAGATCCCATTCGACAAATCGAAATTTCTCGCCAAGGTGGATGGTTATGTCAAGAAATTTGGCTACTGCTCGGTTGTGGTGTCGGAAGGCGTGAAAGGAGAGGACGGCAAGTTTCTCTCAGACCAGGGAGTGCGCGATGCTTTCGGTCACGCCCAACTGGGCGGCGTTGCACCCGTTGTGGCAAACATCGTCAGGGAGGGTCTGGGGCTCAAATATCATTGGGGTGTGGCAGACTATCTGCAACGCGCCGCTCGTCATATTGCGTCGAAAACCGATGTGGAACAGGCTTACGCGATGGGCAAGGCCGCTGTGGAATTCGCTATCAAAGGACATAACTCGGTGATGCCCACGATAGAGCGTGTCTCCAGCAAACCCTACAGATGGAAAATCGGTATGGCTCAGCTCAGCAAAGTCGCCAACGTGGAGAAAATGATGCCGAAAAACTTTATCAGCAAGGATGGTTTTGGCATCACCGACAAATGCCGGGAGTATCTTGCGCCGCTCATCAAGGGAGAAGACTACCCGCCTTACAAGGATGGCCTACCCAACTACGTGCGCCTGAAAAATGTAGCCGTTGCGAAAAAACTGAGTGATTTTACGATCTGAGCTTCTTCAAACCTGACAGGGTGGAAGCGCGCGAATGGTATTTACTACTCAATCATTTAGATTTACGAATAGACACTTAAAGCGGAATTATGGGATCGAAATTTCGTATGTGTTTTCAGCTCGTCTGATTTTAACTGGAGATTTTAATGGCTAATGGTTTAATCATCGCAATTGGTTGTGCGATGGCGGCACTCGTGTATGGCGTGATTTCGATAAAATGGATTGTGGGTCTGCCAACCGGCAACGAACGCATGCGCGATATTGCCGCTGCGATTCAACAAGGAGCTTCCGCGTACCTAAATCGCCAGTACACCACCATCGGCATAGTCGGTGTTATCCTGCTGGTGGCCATTTTTATGGCCCTCGGCTGGCAGACCGCCGTCGGCTTCGCTCTCGGCGCATTTCTGTCGGGGCTGACCGGCTATATCGGCATGAACGTCTCAGTACGTGCCAATGTACGTACCGCGCAAGCCGCCACACAGGGCCTCAACGCCGCACTGGATGTAGCCTTCAAAGGCGGCGCGATAACCGGTATGCTGGTGGTGGGCCTGGGTCTGCTCGGTGTGGCCGGCTACTTTGCCGTCCTGACCGGCATGGGCGCCACCGAATCGGAAGCCACTCATGCTCTGGTCGGCGTCGCCTTCGGCAGTTCGCTGATTTCCATTTTTGCCCGCCTTGGGGGCGGCATCTTCACCAAGGGTGCTGACGTCGGCGCCGACCTGGTGGGTAAAGTCGAAGCCGGCATTCCGGAAGATGATCCGCGCAACCCGGCGGTAATTGCCGACAACGTTGGAGACAACGTTGGTGATTGTGCCGGCATGGCCGCCGACCTGTTTGAAACCTACGCCGTGACGATTATCGCCACCATGCTGCTGGGCGGCCTGCTCATCACCGACGCAGGCCCGAATGCTGCGCTCTACCCGCTGGTACTGGGTGGAGTTTCCATCATCGCCTCCATCATCGGCTGCTACTTCGTCAAGGCGCGCGAAGGTGGAAAGATCATGAATGCGCTTTATCGTGGTTTGGCGGTAGCCGGCGCACTGGCGGCAGTGTCCTATTATCCCATCACTACCATCATGCTGGGCGATGGCGTAATGATTGACGGCAAGCTGGTTACATCAATGAACCTGTACCTTGCCGGGTTGGTTGGTCTGGCGCTGACTGCGGCCATGGTGTGGATTACAGAATACTACACCTCCACCGAATACGCCCCGGTCCAGCATATCGCAGAAGCGTCCAGCACCGGCCACGGCACCAATGTCATTGCCGGCCTGGGCGTCTCCATGAAGTCCACCGCCGCTCCAGTACTGGTCGTTTGTCTTTCGATCTGGTGCGCTTTCGAACTGGGGGGGCTATATGGCATCGCCATCGCTGCGACGTCGATGCTCTCGATGGCGGGGATCATCGTGGCGCTTGATGCCTACGGTCCGATTACCGACAACGCTGGCGGTATCGCGGAAATGGCCGGTTTGCCGAAAGAGATACGCGATATAACCGACCCGCTGGACGCTGTGGGCAATACCACCAAAGCGGTAACGAAAGGTTATGCCATCGGCTCTGCGGGTCTGGCTGCGCTGGTGCTGTTTGCCGATTATACCCACGCGCTCACGGCAGGCGGCAAGTCCGTGAGCTTTGATTTATCCGATCACATGGTAATCATCGGCTTATTCCTGGGCGGCATGGTTCCCTACCTGTTCGGCGCCATGGCGATGGAAGCCGTCGGCCGCGCTGCGGGTTCAGTAGTGGTGGAAGTACGACGCCAATTCAAGGAGATCCCCGGCATCATGGAAGGTACCGCCAAACCGGATTATTCCAGAGCAGTGGACATGGTAACCAAGGCCGCGATCAAGGAAATGGTTGTGCCCTCGTTGCTGCCCGTAGCCGTGCCCGTGATTGTTGGCCTCATACTGGGCCCCGTAGCCTTGGGCGGCGTACTGATTGGCGCCATCATCACCGGTATTTTCGTGGCAATTTCCATGACTGCGGGTGGCGGGGCCTGGGATAACGCGAAGAAATATATTGAGGATGGCCACTTTGGCGGCAAGGGCTCGGAGGCGCACAAAGCTGCGGTAACGGGCGACACCGTTGGCGACCCCTACAAAGACACTGCCGGTCCCGCGATCAACCCGCTCATCAAGATCATGAACATTGTTGCATTGCTAATTGTACCGCTGATATAACATTATATTGTTTTCTCAAAGCACGCCCGATAGTTCCGGCGTGCTTTGTTTTTTTGCTGCAGCTGCACAAGCAACAGCCGCAATCTCAATCAATTTCTCAGTTGCGCAAGTGACCTTTATGGATAATAGAATTACTCTTACCCTCGACGACGCTAAAAAAATCACCGCTGCCGCAGAAGCAGAAGCCCGGCGCAATGACTGGCCGGTTGTAATTGCTATTGTTGATGACGGCGGCCACCTTCTTCATCTCTCGCGTCTCGACCATACTCAGTTCGGCAGCATTGAAGTGGCAATACAGAAAGCCCGCGCCGCCATTGCCTTTCGCCGTCCCACCAAGGTGTGGGAGGAACACGTCACCGCCGGACGCGTACGTTATCTCGGCTTACCTGGAACCCTGCCCATCGAAGGCGGTTTACCCATCACGGTGAACGATCAATTTATTGGCGCTGTGGGAGTAAGTGGTGTGAGATCCAATCAGGATGCACAAATTGCACAAGCGGGGCTGGATGCACTGTTGATATCCAGTTGAGATATCCCGAAATTACTGGATTCCTGCTCCCTGATCTCATCATGTCTTATCCCGGATGTTTCATAAATTCGCGTGATGATTGCGCAGGATTTTGTTTTGTAGGGAGATTTTGTGAAAGAGTGGCGTAGTTATTCATACGCCCGACTGAACAAAATTTCCATACGAAACAAAAGACCAGCGAGGGCGCGCGAATTTATGAAACATCCGGGTTATATCCTCAAACAAGATTGAAACTCCGTGAGCACGGTTTCGGGACTGTGTTTTAAACCAAGACAATCCATTTAGGACGCGAGATGATGGTGAGGCAGGTTGCGAGACAGTTTTGCCGGTTGGGAGAAGTCCATAGCCTGGTCTATGGACGCCGAGCAAGCGGTGAAAATGGCCGCAAACTGACCGCCAGCACTCGGGTAGGCTCGAGGAGCTCCCTAATGGATTATCTGGGTTAAGCCTTTCACTAATACAACCATTCTCGTAAACCGCCGTCAAGCTCCACGGAAAATTCGCACCACTTATCGTATCCGGACACTGGTACTTTATTGCTGCCCCCCTATTGCGTTTCTTCAAAATAAAATCATATTAAAAACTATATTCATCAGACGAATATTGCACTACACTTAACCCTGTCGTAATTATGGTTATGCTTCTAACTTGAATGTACTCATTAAATGGTCCAGTTTAAGAAGGAGGAACGGTGATGAAAACGGATAAGACGTTAGTAACCCTTATAGTGGTAATTCTTGGTCTGATATCGCTCTTCGGAATTTTGAACAGATGGTTTATCGTAATGTAGCGACCCTATACGCCTTTGGGGTTTGGGCAGATACTTGCATGTCAAAATTTTCACACGGGAGTAATTTCGCTTTTTAGCAGAATCTTCATCGTAAAATTTCTATCGCTAACGCAGACTCTGTCGCGCCTCGACAAGGAAGATAGGGTTACATCGCGTAGTGCAAGGTTTAATCCCAACTGGGATAGCTTCACCTCGTATGAGAGGTAGTGTGGCTGCTTTTTTTATGATGCCGCTACCTAATTACAACCGGTCTGACCACAATCGGCAGGACGCCGTCACAATTTATATAAATTTGCTTGTTGAGCCTTGCGGCAGCTTGGTTCAAGAAGCAGCCACTCATCGCCTGTTCTTATCGATGAAAGAGCTCTGCTTTAACCAATGCAACTCGCCACTAGTTAAGCACCGCCGTATCAGCAACGCTCATCCCTGGACCACCTTGAGCCCAGCTAAGGAAGCCCAACCTGCGCTTTTTTTTCATCCCGCTACCCAGCTTGCAGCCGAGTTAAGGTAGGATTGCGTGACAAACCCAACGACTGCCTTTTCCCTTCATCACCTGGATTTAGATGAATTCTCCGGAGCTTCAGCAAAAAACCTTCCTGCTCGTGTTAATCGTCGTTTCTCTGGCGTTTGGGTGGATATTACTGCCTTTTTACGGTGCGGTATTTTGGGGGTCCATTCTCGCCATAATATTTACGCCGTTTTATCGTCGGCTACTGGTCGTCATGCATCAGCGCCAGAATCTTGCCGCGCTCACTACCTTGTTGCTCTGTCTGATTATGGTGATTCTCCCGTTTACGTTGATTACGACCTCGCTGCTGCAGGAGGGGGTAGCCATCTATCAACGCATCCAGTCGGGAGAGCTGAACTTCGGCGCATATTTTCAGCAAATCATGAGTGCATTGCCATCATGGATGGTCAATTTTCTGGATCGCATGGGACTTACAAATATTTCCGAGTTGAAGGATATGCTGTCGAACGGCGCGTTGCAAGGAAGCCAGCTCATCGCGACGGAAGCGCTCAATATGGGTCAGAATACATTTGCGTTCATCATTAGTTTCGGCATCATGCTGTATCTGCTGTTTTTCCTGCTGAGGGACGGTGCCGTTTTATCCGCAAAAATCAAGCAGGCGATCCCGCTAAGCACGGAACACAAGCGGCATTTATTCAGCAAATTCACTACTGTCGTTCGTGCCACGGTAAAAGGCAATATTGCCGTGGCCGCGCTGCAAGGCATATTAGGTGGTGTGATGTTCTCGTTTCTCGACATACAGGGCGCGCTGCTATGGGGTTTCGTGATGGCTTTTCTTTCTTTGTTGCCCGCGGTTGGCGCCGGGCTGATCTGGGCGCCGGTAGCGATCTATTTTCTACTCACCGGAGCTCTTTGGCAGGGCATAACCCTCATCGCCTTTGGCGTGCTGGTGATCGGAATGGTCGATAACGTTCTCCGGCCCATACTCGTCGGAAAGGATACCCAATTACCCGATTATGTGGTCCTTATCTCGACACTCGG
>JBKJYB010000412.1:0-25035 GCA_046716045.1 Nitrosospira sp. | reverse complement strand
CGGTTGTGAGGTATTCTCCGGACAGCGTGAACGTACGAAAAAATGAGCTGGCTTGAACCTATAGAGTTGAAGGGTGCGATTGTAACGCTTGAACCTCTCGAGATTAAACACGTCGGACGGCTAAAGGTTGCGGTGATGGACGGAGAATTCTGGAAACTCTGGTATGCAAAAGTACCCTCACCGGAGCAAATGGAAAGCTACGTGATTAATGCTGTTGAAGACGCAAAAAAAGGAAATATCGCATTTGCTGTCAGGCTCAACAAAACGAATGGAATTGTTGGCACAACTCGTTTTTATAACGTTGACGAGATAAACAAAAGACCGATGCTGGGCTACACCTGGTATGCAAAATCAGTATGTAAAACAGGTGTGAACAGCGAAAGCAAGCTATTGCTACTTCAATATGCCTTTGAGCAGAGAGAAGCTATCGCAGTGGAATTCAGAACACATTATTTTAATCATGTCTCCAGAATCTCGATCGAAAGACTAGGCGCTAAACAGGATGGGATTTTACGCAGCCATCAAAGAATGCCTGATGGTTCAATCCGCGATACCGTTGTTTATTCAATACTTCGGCATGAATGGCCGGCGGCAAAAAATAACCTGTCAAGCAGGCTCTTAGCTAACAACCACGGCACCCCGGAATAAATTACGCCTGGCAGCCTGAATTATTTTGATTTCATGGCCTCTAAAATTCAAAGCTCGAGTTAAGTCCGTTTATTAACAATGGATATGTATTGATCCCGCTCGACGGAAAATAATACCGTATGGCGAGCGCGAGGCTTCAGCGGAGTCCACCGAAGATGACGGTTTGCCGCTGACCAAAAAATTTATGGGAGGAAGCATGAGCGCTGATGATTACCGGGAATGGCTGATAAGTCGACGAAAAATGCTAGCCCTGCTTGGGGCAACGGGGATAACTATGTTCACCGGTTGCTCGTCTCGTGGCTCGGGCACCAAGGAAGCTGATGGAAGGATACTTTCTTGCATCGTCACTCCACAGCAGACTGAAGGTCCCTATTTTGTTGAAGAGCGTCTGGATCGTGCAGATATTCGGTCTGACCCCTTCGATGGTTCGATGAAAGAAGGACTGCCGCTCGCGCTAGAAATTCGTGTTTCCTCAGTAAATAAAACCGAATGCAAGCCGCTCGAGGGCGCTATTGTGGATATCTGGCACTGTGATGCCGAGGGGGTATACTCGGACGTTGTGGATAGCAATTTTAATACAATCGGGAAAAAATTTCTGCGCGGCTCTCAATTGACGGATACGAATGGCAGCGCGCGTTTTATTACAATTTATCCGGGCTGGTATCCGGGCAGAACTCCTCATATTCACTTCAAAATCCGCACGGATCCGAAACATACGCGAACCTATGAATTTACCTCGCAACTCTACTTCGATGACTCGATTTCGGATCTTGTCTATGCACAGCCACCGTATGCGAAAAGGGGGCCACGCACCCGAAAAAATAGGGGAGACGCCATTTTCTGGATGGGCGGAAGCCAGTTAGTGCTTGCCCTCGTGCGAAATGAACAAGGCTATGCGTCAACGTTCGACGTCGGACTTGAAATGGGCTGATCTGTAGTAGTCGCGACTTCATCTGACAGTCACCCGATTTGACTGGTGCAATTGTCAGATCCGATTCAATTGTTCAGTAATGTGATTTTATCGTGCCATGATTCCAGACCATGCCGCAGCCAAACCGAGCGAACGCCTGAGGGAGAAATGAAGATACCGCGTTTGCGTAACTCATTGGATACCCGCATCTGACCAAAAGCAGGCTGCTCAATGGCAAATGCAACCACTGCCATCTCTGCTGCTTCTTCAACACGATTCTTGGGGTTCGGCTTTTTCCGGTTGGCATCAATCAGGGCATCGACACCACCTGATTCCATAGCCGATTGATAGCGATAAAACGTATCGCGAGAAAAGCCCATTACCTTACAGGCGCGCGATACATTGCCAAGCTCGGCTGCCAGACTGAGCAAGCCTACCTTGTGTTTAATAACATTCTGTTGAACACTACTCATGGGGTTACTCCTTTGCGCTTGCGCACTCAATTTGATAAAGATTCGCACCTCTATCAAATCGGGTAACCCCACCCTTTGGCAAGGCCTACTGTCAGATTAAATCGGAACTACTACATATTAAAGTAAAGAATTCCAGCAACCACCATGAATCTCTCACGTATGTCTGTTCATGGCGATTCCCGGTAATCGGCATCTGACACAAGCGCAAGATCAGGCCAGAACCACTACGATCGGTTTCTTAAGCAAACCCGATATCGCATAGTATTTCCTTTCTGGATGTACTAATATTAAAAACCTGAATGATGCGATTATCGCAAACTTGGCAATTTGTTCAGCGTCTCCTTAAGCCTTTCTTGACAGAAGTTTCAGTATGAGATGCGGTACGCCATTGATACCTTACGTGAACCGCATCGTGAGACCGTTGATACACACAACCAGCGTATCGATAATGCAAAAAAGATCATATGGCTTGTGCGTACTTGTTCTTGTAATCATCGGAGTACTTCCCGCATGGTTCCGTATATTCGATTTTCATTTGCCAGATGAACCTGGGCGGTCGTTCTTCCCTCAGGCGGTTGCAGGAGAAAACATGGCTGCAAGAAAACCACCCGAGACTTGGTACTGGTCACACGACATTGAGTCAGATCAAATCGGCGGCGTAGTTGCGCCCGGCATGTGTCTGATGCGTTTGTCGAGCTATGGCACAGGCAATCATCGACGGTTCGTTGCGCTGGTGTTCAAAGGCCCCGGACCCGAGTGCAGTTACGCGCTCGATCTCGACGCCGCCGCGGTTGAGGCCCGGCTGCGCGAAACCGGTGCTCGGCCAGTTGCCATCACTGTCGATGCCGGCGGGCCGCAGCGGCGCTTTTCGTTGGTTTTGCAAAAGGGGCCGGGGCCGCTGTCTAACCTTCATGTCGGTCTGGATGAAGCCAGCGTGCGGAAGCTCCTCGACGACCACCACGGCATCGCTGACTTCGTCACGTATGTCGTGGATGGCGCTCGCAAATACGCTGTGATTCTGGAGGAACGATCCGGGCCATCGTGGTTTTTCACCAATGTCACGGCGCACGAACTTGATGTTAGGCTCGCGGAACTGGGCGCCAATTTGCTGCGCGTGCGCGCCTACGCCGAGGACGGTCAACGGCGGTTCGCTGCGGTTGCTGAGCGGTCGAGCACCGGCAAATGGGCATGGTATGCCGGCCTTGATGCTGACACAGTGGCCAGTAAACTCGATGCCAACAATGCCTACCCCTTCGATCTCGATGCCACGCGCGACGAGCACGGGGTTCGCTTTACGGTGGTGATGTATCGCGACAAGCCGTAACGTTGCTGCAACACCCGGTTTGCGAGCACGGTCCCTGGCAAGATCGACTCCCCCGATCAAATCAGGGCCTTGACGTAACGCCGGGGGATAATTGGATTCGGAAGCCTGCGGCTGCGGGGCTTCGGCCTAGCCCAATTTCAATGCTGCACTGAATCCGAATATCCATTTCTACGTGCTGTTCCCGGATGGTGTCTATGCTGGCGTTGTCGACGGTTAACCCCCTCGGTTTCAACGGATCAATGCGCTGGCGAGCGACGAACTCGTTCAGGCCATGGAGCGGGAACGCGGCCTAACAGGTTCTTAAGGAAGCTTGGTATCGCATAGTATTTCCTTTCTGGATGCACTAGTATTAAGCACTACTAGATGCCCGCTTCCGCAGGTATGACGTTTGTGCTGTTTGCTCGCCGGATCAATAGTGAATTGCCTCCACTACCTTTCCTTCACTTATGATTGAGGCATGTGAACCGTATCCCTGAGTGACTGGAACTCAGCATGCCTTGGCCGGAAGGAACAGAACCCATCCTCGAAATCGAAACCAGCAGTCCTGCCGATGAGGGCTCGCTGGCACGCTTCGTAACCTGGATCCCTTGGGACAGCGGCTTTCGTGGGAGCGGCTTACGTGTCGGTGACTTGATCATTGGTCACGGCGATCTGCGGTACGGCTCCGCGGAAGTGGCGGCGAACATACGCGTCGGTGACAGCCGGTTTTCGGGTTGGCTAAACGAAAAAGCATTGAAGCCGGACGGTACGCTGGCTCTGACCGTATTGCGCGGCGACGAAACGATACGCATTGAAGGCAAGCTCGGCGGATACCGCAGCTACACGAATGCCGGTGGCAACCGTACCTTGGGTGAGAGCGGACCCATCGGCTTCGAAAAAGACGGCTTTGATTATGCCTGGGACGCGTGGTATCGGCAGTTCGTTGATCTGGCAAAAACGGTGCTTGCCGGCTGGGATTACTTCGTAGGCAGCTCTACCCAGAACCTGGCGAAACAGATGGTGCCGTTCGCCGACCGCATCGCTTACCTACAGCAACACTACCCGGCGGCCTTTGGCCGCACCGTCCAGGACGACTACGAAGCGATGAAAGCGATGGTCGCCGGCGAGAAGCGCAACCTGAGCACCGCCGATATCGCTTACCGGACATTGGGGGCGATACGCGCCGTAGACGTCACCGCCGCCGCTGATCGCGCCTTTGCTGCGTTCCTGGCCGAGATGGAAGGTGCGCTACTGAAAAATCCACCTAACGCGCCCAATGCCTTCACCGAAGATACACAGTTACTGATCGGGAAGCTCGTGTGTCTGCCCGCACTAATCAAACGTGAAGTGCTGTATGAAACCAAGCGCTCTTGGTATTGGTCCGGCAGAAACTATCTGATCGACCGCACGGCAGAGCCGCTGACTCCACTACACGTCGCAATGCGCGAATACACCGAAAAAGTTGATCCTAAATTCCGCGATTCAAGCATCATTTTCATCGGCATTGTTCAACCAGAACCTGCGTTGGTGTGTGATGTCGATCGCAACATTACGGTCACAGGCGTGCGAGTGGCGCCGATTACCGCGCTAATCAACAACGCGAGCGACAGCGAGAAGCGCTTTTTCGTTGACCTGCGTCCCGGCACAAGCACCGAGACATTCGCTGGCGAAACGGCCCTCGACGCTGGCATTCAAAGACCGAAGTTGACCAATGGCGATCCGCCGGAACGCGTGCGTCAAGTCGCGTTCGAAGCGCTGAAAGCCGGTGATATGGAAACTTGGCTTTCCTGCTATGCCAGCTGGAATGTAAGCCGGTATTACGAGCGCGACCGCTCCTATCTATGGGTCGATAGAACGTGGGTGACGATGAGCGAGATTAGCGGTTCCACAACCTGGGACAAAGCGCGGCAACGCTTGCTGGACGATGTGTATGGACTAGAAGTGGCAAAGGTTGGGCCGATTCGCGTGGTATTCGATGCTACGCAACAAACTGGCGATCACAGATTAGTGGCACCAGTTCCTCGTATCGTCGAAGAAGTACAAGTGCGAGTGAATCATATTGGTCGTGCCGGTGATGAGTACCGCACTTTCGCTGGCCCCTTGCTTCACCGCCAATGGAAACTACAGCGCATGGATGACGGCCCCTGGCGCATCACCGTGCCGCAAGCGATCTGAGGAACTGTCATGACTTACGACGCCCGCAAGAAAGAAGTGATGGACGAACTCGATAAGACGACGCAGTTCGATGTCGCCGCAAAAGACGCTATCCGCAAGGTTCTCGACAGTTATTTCAGTCAACGCGATGGCCGCCTGGAAAATCTATTGGAGTTACTGGAACCACGCGATGAACCTTGTCACAGCAAGTGGCTCGAGAAAACCAAAGAAGCTGCCGCCGGGGCCTTGGATACACTTGGCCGTTCCGAACATGGAAAACTCTGGTTGTCCAAGATCTCCATTGAAGAACATACATTCTTCTACGAGCTGATGCTCTCGCTTGTACCCGCCAAACGCGACCTAATGGTGGCACAGACGAAAGCGCTGGCAAAGGCGGAGACAGAATTCGAGCAGAAGTGGAAAACGATCGTCGACGGCGACAAGACTATCGAAGAACGCATGCACAAAATCGCACAGGAGTACCAGGAATTACTGGATAGCGCCGCCGCAAGTGCTGCAATCTTGGAAAAGGAGAGTAGAGAAGCGATGTTCGACAAAGTGCGGCAGGCGCTCACTGTGACTTTGCAGAAAGTCGATTTCGGTGCAGTCGAATATATCCTGAAAGGCGGTGCGACGGCTATTGGCGTGAAACTCAATGAAATTGGGTCTCGCAAGCTGGAGATCCACGCTTTGATCAGCCGCGAGGAAGGAATCTACGCCACCTTCAAGGAAGGGCGCGAGATGGTGAAGGAATTTCTGAAGGAAACCAGCTATCCGCACGTCAAGGATGCCTATGACGCCGCCGAAGACGCCGCCGAAGCCCTCGCCGGCGAGATGTTGACCAGCGGCCAGAAGGACGACGCCAACGCTTATTGCTCAGCCATCAAGTACGAGCTCGCCCCGGTGTTCCGCAAAGCGGAAGATGCCTATAAATCCTTCGCCAGGAAGCATGAATACCTGTTCTTCGGCCCGCTCGGCGGCGGATATTACCAAGAGTTGCTGGAGGACGACACGTGGAAGCAATTCTCGAAGGAATGGCGAGAAAGCAGACGCGATATCGACGAGCTCCTGCGCGAACGTAACTTTGTGCTGAACGACAATAAAATCCTAGAAGTGAGTCTCGAAGGACTCAGCAGCAACGACCGGGACATCATCCACTACACACTGCAAGCGTCATGCCAAGAACTTCTGCGCGTGTGGAATCGCTTCAAGGAGGTGACAAACAGCCCGGAGTGGGCAATCGACAGTCGCGAAACTTTAAAAAGCGTGCTCGATGCCATGCGCTGAGCGATCCCGCTCAGGCAGGAAAGTAGCCGCGCGATTGAGGCAAAAAAGCAGCATAGGCCTCTCTCATATTATCCGGGCACACCGCCCGGCGTTGCACGCCCGGCTCAGACCTCATACAATCGAATGCCTTGTTACAATGACCAGCCCTCAGCCAAACTTCAGCCACGCGACAAAGGGTCCCTACCCCTTTCTTTACCTTAAAAGCCTATATTGGAAATCAAAGCAACCGTCGAAGAAGTACTCTCTCGCATCCCCGGTCCCGTCACCGCGGAGTGGCCCATGGGCGAGCGATTTGCCGTTGCCCTCGCCCATGGTTCAATGTCGGTTGAGTATTACGCCCCGGCCGGGCATGACCCGCAAACTCCGCATGAACAGGATGAAGTCTATTTCATCCATAGCGGAACAGGTGAACTCGTCATTAACGGAAATCCCCATCCGTTCCGGGCTGGTGATTGTCTTTTTGTGGCGGCTAATGTTGAGCATCGGTTCGAGAATTTCTCCAGCGATTTTGGAACATGGGTGGTATTCTGGGGACCGAAGGGTGGCGAAAGGGACGAAAGTCCCTGATTCACCTATCGCCGGATAATCTGACAAATAGTCAGAAACACCCGCTCCATCAGTCAGGGAATCATGGGTATCAAGTCATGAAGAATCTTCCTCTGAATCAGCTCGGCCCCCACGAATCCACGCCTGGCGTGGTAAGTTTCGGCATACTGTTGCCATGGGTCCCGGCGGCAAACGGCAATCGGCTATTTGTAAAAATCATTCATGAGCGCGACCAGTTCATCCAGACGATTCAGCCGCTGGCGTTTGAATTGCAGCACGGCATCAATGCCGATTACGGCGATATCTGGTCGGTAGCGGTGGATTTCAACACTACGCGCGACCCGGAGCCTGACTCGCACTTCGGTGCCTCCGGCCGGTATGTCTACCGCTTCGAGCTCCACAATCCGAACGCCGGTGTACTGGATTGGATCGTCGATCCTTATGCGCGCGAATACGCCACCGGCAAGCTTTCCGCCTTCACGCTCGGCTACCTTCCTTATGCCTGGAGCGCTGGCGAGGTGAGTTGGAAAACACCCGCGCTGAACGACCTGATTCTGTATGAACTGAACCTCGCCGAATTCGCTGCCAGCTTGCAAGGTGCGATCGACCGGCTCGACTATCTTGCCGATCTCGGTGTGAATGCACTGTCAGTAATGCCCGTCAACAATGTCTCGCTGGAGGTTGACTGGGGTTACCTGCCGCTGGGTTATTTTGGAGTCGATGAGCGCTTTGGGCGGCGCGACGATTTCCAGCGTTTTGTCGATGCGGCGCACCAGCGCGGACTGGCGGTGATCGTTGACGCGGTTTAT
This sequence comes from Nitrosospira sp., assembly GCA_046716045.1. GTDB lineage: Bacteria > Pseudomonadota > Gammaproteobacteria > Burkholderiales > Nitrosomonadaceae > Nitrosospira. Next base: position 16,905 of record JBKJYB010000412.1, on the reverse strand, counting down.
GGTCATGCCGGGGAGAATTTTCCTTACGCCGACCTCTACCGGCGGCTCCATTACCAGGAAAATCCGTTCATGGGATCATTCGCCAAGGACCATTTCAATGATCTCGGTATCAGTACTGATTTCAACCGTACGCTGACCCGCGATTTCTTTTTCAGTGTCAACCTGCACTGGTTGAATACCTATCATATCGACGGTTTCCGCTATGACTGCGTGCCAAACTACTGGGATGGCGCGCTGGGCATGGGTTACGCCAATCTGATCTTCCATACCTATGAATACGTCAAAACCTCGATTGCCAGCTTGACCCGGTTCGATGCACCGGAAGGCCCGCGATTGATCCAGATCGCCGAGCAACTGGAAGCCCCGGAACAGATCCTTGAACAAAGCTACAGCAATGCCACATGGCAGAACGCCACCTATGGAGCCGCGGTGGCTTGCGCTCACGGTGCGGCGGGCGCGATCGGGAATCTCGGCCAGCGGCTCGGCGCGCTTGGCTATATCGAACAGGCAACCCACAACGGCGAAACAATGGCCAAAGCCCCGCTGCAATACATCGAGAATCATGATCACAGCCGTTTTCTATGCGAGTTTGGCTTGCGTCATCGCGACTGGAATTCGTTGTTTGCGGAAGGCGACCGCGCGCAATGGTATCAGCTCCAGCCCTATCTGATTGCGTTGCTCGCGGCCAAAGGCATCCCCATGCTATGGCAAGGCCAGGAATTTGGTGAAAACTATTTCCTGCCCGATGCGGGCCTCGGTCGGGTGCTACTGCTGCGGCCGCTACGCTGGGATTATTTCTATGACACGGCGGGTAAAAGCCTGGTCAAGCTGACCCGCAGGCTCGTGAACCTGCGCAAGAATTACGAGGAGCTGCGTCGTGGCAGCCATTATTTTTACAACGATTACGAGCGTTACTTATCACGTGGCATTCTGCTGTTCCAGCGCGAGACGGCCGTCGCGGTGAGCCTGGTGGCGGTGAATTTCACCGATGTTGACCAGACTGTGCCGTTCATTTTCATGCGCGCCGGCAGCTACACTGAGCAACTGCACGGCCAGGATAACTTTTCTACCGATGAGGGGCAGGAAAGCTGGCTAACCGTCCCGTCCAATTACGGTCGCATATGGCGAGGCGTTTGAATGTTTATCGGTTATCCAGGCAGCTCACCCAACGCTGCTGGGAAACCATGTGGAAAACAAATTTGGCGGTACCGTTTATAAGGGTATACAATCTTGGCGTCATGAGCAAGCGCCGCCATATCTATTCTGTCATGTTTGTATTATTCGTCAGCATGCTGACGAACGCATTTGGCTGGGCGTTCAATGGCGAGGTATTTGCCCACGAGCTGGATCATGAGCATCATGTTCTCTCGCTCGATCCGGCGGCGCATCTTGAGGCCCATCAGAATAGTGTTTTTAAGGATGAAGGTCATCTGGATGCCGCTACTCATCTATGCCTACATGCGGCTGGGCAATATCAGCCCTTTTTCTTTACGTCACCTCCGCTGGTACCCGCTTCCGCCGGTGCGGAAGCCTTGATGGTATTTGTTTCTGTCACCGTTCCCGAATCCATTCCGGATTCTCCGCTTCATCCTCCCAAAAGCAACTTCGCAAGCTAGATCGGCAGGCCACGCCGGTTAATCCCTGACATTGCCATTGCCTGGTTTGCCCCAAGTCAATTAAAGGCAACCAAAGGCAGCCAAAGGCAGCTGAAGCCGCCTCAAGCAACGTCAAACAATCCACCACGTGGACCTGCCGCCTTGTATCGGCGTTATAACCGCTTCGCTCATTGCGATGTCGATTGCGCAGTTGCTTGCGCAGCGGGTTATTGGCGCATAACACTTGCGGAGGAATTCCATGAACTTTAAAGCATCGTTCACGGTGCCACGGCACCGGGTATCGGCCGGATTGCTTATTGTGGCGATTGGCTACACATCCGCGGCCCTTGCCGAAAATACTTTTTCCGGCGCATTGCCAGGCGGAAACCTGGATTACTCCGCTCCATCCTTGCCTGAGGAAAAAACCGATCTCACTTTGCGTGATGCCGCGCGTCTGGCATTACAGCGTAATCCCGAACTGGCGGCTTTCGCCAAAGAAAAGCGCGCCCTGGGAGGAGTAACGCTTCAAGCCGGGCTGTTGCCCAACCCCGATTTGGTAGTAATGGCAGAGAATGCTGGAAATCTTCAGAAGGTTGATCGGTCTCCAGGCGTAAGCGCAAAGGAAGTAGAGCAGCAAGACACGACGATTCGGATCAATCAATTGATCGAACTCGGCGGAAAACGCGCCGCGCGGGTTAAGGCGGCATCGCTTGGAGAGGAACTGGCGGCTCAAGCCTATGAAGCCAGGCGTCTCGAACTCATCGCTCAAGTGGCAAACGTGTTTACCGACGTGCTTGCAGGACAAGAACAGTTACGGCTTGCGGAAGAGAGCCAGAAGCTGGCGCAGCGGGTGGTGAGCACGGTCGCCAAGCGCGTTCAGGCTGGCAAGGTACCCCCAATCGAGGAAACCAAAGTTGAAGTAGCGTTCTCCACCACAGAGATCGCCCTGGTACAAGCACAACGGGATCTGGCCACAGCGCGCAAACGACTGGCCCTGCTATGGGGTAGCTCCTCTCCGCAATTTAACAAGGTGCTGGGAGACCTTGAATCGTTGGTTGACTTGCCGAGTTTTGAAGCGCTTACGGAACGCGTTCTCGCCAGCCCCATGGCGCTGCGCGCCATGAAAAATATAGAACAGCGCAAAGCGCTGCTGGAAGTGGAGCAGACACGGCGCATACCCAATCTCACCGTTATTGCCGGAGTCATAAATCACTCGCAAACCGGGGGCACGACCGCTGTGGCCGGTATCACCATGCCACTGCAGATATTTGACCGCAATCAGGGCAATCTCCGCGAAGCCCATCAACGCGTGGATAAGGCAATGGATGAACAGACGGCCACCGAGTTGCGGCTTAAAACCGAACTGACGCAGGCTTATGAAGCTTTATCGGCCGCACAGAATGAAACCCGCATATTGCGCAACAACATATTGCCCAAAGCGAGGAATGCCTTCGAAGTTACCAACAAAGGTTACGAGCTAGGCAGGTTTGGTTTCCTGGAAGTGCTGGATGCACAGCGCACTCTGTTTCAGAATCAGGTCCTGTATGTACGTGCGCTGGCGAACTATCAGCGTCTGGTCAATGAAATCGAACGGCTGATTGCGGCGCCCATCGATGGCGTATTGAATCCTCCTGTCATTAATGGCAATGGTGCGGATATCGATCTAAGGAGCGGGTTGTGAATAAACGGCAAATAATCTTAATAGTCATTGTTATCGCGATTGGAATTGTGTTGGGAGGACTCATTCTTACCTGGGATAAAGCTGCTGCACCAGAGACGACGCGAAGTGGCCATGGCAAGGCTGATTCGTCCCATGCCACGCACGCGGATCATGACGACGCACACAAACATTCTGAAGCCGAGGATACGCCAGCAGCGGATAAAAACGCGGAGCGCGAGCCAGGCAAAGGGCCTAAAGGTGGAAAGCTATTCACTACCGACGGGTTTGGCGTAGAAATTACTATCTTTGAGAAAGGGGTGCCGCCCCAGTTGCGGCTCTATCTCTATGAAAACGGCAAGCCACTTCCTCCCACAGCCGCCAGAGTCACCGTCACACTATCGCGTCTCGGTGCACCGGCGCAGGTATTTAATTTCAAGCCCGAGGCCGGCTATCTGCTCGGCGACCAAGTGGTGGAAGAGCCTCACTCTTTCGATATGGCGATTGCCGCCGAACACAAGAGTAGAACTTTTCGCTGGGGTTACAGCCAGATCGAGGCGCGTGTGGAAATGCCGGATGAAGTGCTAAAGAGTATCGGCGTGGAAATACACACTGCCAGTCCGGCCACGATCAGACCCACACTCAAGTTGCCAGGTGAGATCGGGTTTGACGAACACACCATCGTCCAAGTCGTGCCGCGTGTACCAGGGATAGTGACTTCTGTCTATCGCCATCATGGTCAACACGTAAAGAAAGGAGAGGTGCTCGCCGTCATCGATAGTCAAACACTGGCTGAAATGCGCGCACAGTTCCTCGCAGCTCAGAAGCGGTTGGCGTTGGCGCAGATTACCTTTGAACGAGAGAAACAGCTGTGGGAGGAAAAGATCTCCGCCAAACAGGACTATCTGGCTGCGCAGCAGGCCATGACTGAAGCTGCAATCGCCTCGGATCTCGCTTTAGTCAAACTACGCACGCTTGGAGTCCCGTCCGAGGCGACTCGCCAAAGAGGTGATCTGGCCCGATATGAGATCCGTGCCCCGATTTCCGGACTCATCACTGCCAAAGCTATAGCCCAAGGCCAGACGCTTAAAGAGGACGCAGCCATCTTTACCATAGCCGATGTATCGACCGTATGGGCACAAATAACAGTCTATGTGAAAGATCTGGATGTGCTTAAGCTCGGGGAGAAGGCCATCGTCAGAGCAACAGCAATTGATGTCGAAGGCGAAGGCACTATTTCCTACATCAGCACACTTATCGGCCCACAGACCCGCAGTGCCACGGCACGGGTTGTGCTCGATAACCCCGATGGACAGTGGCGCCCCGGCATGTTTGTCACCGCGGAGCTTGTAACGGAAGAAATTGAGGTGCCGGTTGCCGTCTCCGTGGATGCGATTCAGACATTGCAGGACTGGTCAGTGGTGTTCGGCCGCTACGGCCAATACTTTGAAGCGCGTCCACTGAAACTGGGGCGCAGTGATGGCAGGCTGGTTGAAGTGCTCCATGGGTTTTCCGCCGGGGAACAGTACGCAGCGGGAAACAGCTTTGCCATCAAAGCCGAACTTGGCAAAGCCGGTGCATCCCATGATCATTGAGGCAGGCTGACCATCCGAAAGACCACCGTTAATGAAACGTCCATCGAAGATAAGACCATGATAGAACGTATTTTACGCATCTCAATACAGCGGCGCGGATTCGTCCTGGGCGCGGTGCTGGCGATGGCTGGATTGGGGATTTACAGTTACCACAGGCTGCCCATCGACGCAGTTCCGGACATTACCAATGTGCAGGTACAAATCAATACACAGGCACCCGGTTATTCGCCGGTGGAAGCCGAGCAACGCGTGACTTTCCCGATCGAGACAGTGATGGCCGGACTTCCCCATCTCCAGCACACCCGCTCCATCTCGCGCTATGGACTATCCCAGGTAACCGTTATTTTCGACGATGGCACGGATATCTATTTTGCCCGGCAATTGGTGGATCAGCGGATTCAGGAAGCACAGGGTAGCCTGCCTGCCGGAATTGTGCCCACGATGGGCCCAATTTCTACCGGCCTGGGGGAAATCTTCATGTGGACCGTCGATGCCGAGGAAGGCGCGAAAAAGCCGGATGGCGTGGCGTATACCATCACGGATTTGCGTGAAATCCAGGACTGGATCATTCGGCCCCAACTACGCATGGTTAGAGGCGTCACCGAAATCAATGCGATTGGCGGTTACGTCAAGCAGTATCACGTGACGCCTTATCCCGAAAAACTGCTCTCGTTCGGTCTGACGTTGCAAGATGTCGTCCTGGCTCTGGAACGCAACAATCTCAATGTCGGTGCCGGTTATATTGAAAAAGGCGGTGAGCAGTATCTGGTCCGGGTACCCGGACAAGTGACGAACCTGGATGAGATCGCCGATATCATTCTGGGGAATCGCCAAGGAGTGCCGATACGCGTCAAGGATGTCGCTGACGTAATTATCGGTAAGGAACTGCGCAACGGAGCCGCCACGCAGAATGGCGAAGAAGTAATACTAGGCACCGCACACATGCTGATCGGTGAAAACAGCCGAGCCGTGTCCAGAGCCGTAGCTGAGAAATTAACGGAGATTAATCGTACTTTGCCTGAGGGGGTGGCTGCCACTGCCGTGTATGATCGCACCAGTCTGGTCGACAAATCCATTCGAACCGTTGCCACCAATCTATTCGAAGGCGCCACGCTGGTAATCGTGGTCCTGTTCCTGTTTCTGGGCAACTTGCGCGCAGCGCTTATTGCCGCGCTTGTCATCCCGCTTTCCATGCTGTTCACTTTCAGCGGCATGGTCGCCAATCACGTCAGCGCCAACCTGATGAGCCTGGGGGCGCTCGATTTTGGCATCATCGTGGACGGCGCCATCGTCATTATCGAAAATAGCATCCGACGACTGGCCCATGAGCAGAAAAGGCTGGGGCGGGAATTAACCCCCCCAGAGCGTTTTTCAGTGGTCTTCGACGCATCAAGGGAAGCGCGGAGGGTATTGATTTATGGGGAGCTGATTATCATGGTGGTCTACCTCCCCATCTTCGCGCTCTCGGGAGTGGAAGGAAAAATGTTCCATCCCATGGCTTTCACCGTGGTGATCGCGCTGCTGGGGGCGATGATTCTGTCCGTGACGTTTGTTCCGGCCGCGATTGCGCTCTTTCTATCGGGTAAGGTCGCGGAAAAAGAAAGTCCCGCCGTGATATGGGCCAAGAAAGTTTACGTGCCCGCACTTGCCGCCGCCATGCGCAATAAGCCGCTTACCGTCACGCTTGCCGTGGTGATTGTGGTGCTGTCCGGCCTGCTGACGACTCGCATGGGCAGCGAGTTTGTACCCAGCCTCAACGAGGGGGATATCGCGCTCCATGCGATACGCATTGTCGGCACAAGCCTGACCACGTCCATCGAGATGCAAAATGAGCTGGAGAAAAAGATCAAGGCATTCCCCGAGGTGGACAGGACCTTCTCCAAGGTTGGAGTCGCCCAGATTGCAACCGACCCCATGCCGCCAAGCGTGGCAGACATCTTCGTCATTCTTAAGCCAGAATCAGAATGGCCGGGGCCGCACCATACCAAGCCGGAGCTGGTGGCTGCAATGGAACAGGCCGTGCGGCAAATACCCGGTAACAATTACGAGTTCACCCAGCCAATACAGATGCGTTTCAACGAGCTGCTGTCAGGGGTGCGCACGGATGTCGCGGTAAAGGTGTTCGGTGATGACATGGATACACTGCTCGCCGTGGGGGAGCAGGTCGAGAAAGTTCTCGCTACCGTCCCGGGCGCCGCGGATGTGCGAATCGAACAGATTACGGGACTGCCGGTGCTTTCCGTACAGATGGATCGCGCCAAGATGGCGCGCTACGGATTGAACGGAGTAGATGTACAAGACGCTGTCACCATCGGTATTGGTGGAAGAATCGCCGGCACTATTTATGAGGGCGACCGCCGTTTCGAGTTGCAGGTCCGGCTACCCGAGTCCCTGCGCGGTGACATCGAGACACTCGGGCGTTTGCCGATCCGACTGCCCGATACGAGCGTGGGCGATACGGCGGCTACTCCGAATGTTTTCGGCTACGTCCTGTTAAGCGAGGTGGCCAACCTGGAAATTGTCCAGGGCCCCAATCAGGTAAGCCGCGAAAATGGCAAACGCAGGGTGGTAGTCACTGCCAATGTACGGGGTCGGGATCTTGGTTCGTTCGTCAACGAAGCAGAAGCACTCATCACTGAAAAGGTGCAGATCCCGTCCGGCTACTGGGTGACATGGGGAGGACAATTCGAGCAACTGATTTCTGCCGCACAACGCCTCCAGATTGTTATTCCGCTTGCTCTGGGACTGATTCTCGTTCTGCTTTATACGATGTTCGGCAATTTCCGGGACGGGTTGCTGATGTTTACCGGCGTTCCGTTTGCCCTCAGCGGCGGGATCCTGGCACTGTGGTTGCGGGACATTCCCTTATCCATTTCCGCCGGAGTAGGATTTATCGCACTGTCCGGGGTGGCGGTGTTGAACGGCTTGGTGATGCTGGCCTTTATTCGTGACTTGCGGGAGAAAGGATTAACTCTGGATGATGCCATACAAACCGGCACTCTCACCCGGCTGCGGCCGGTGCTCATGACAGCGCTGGTGGCAGCCATTGGATTTATTCCCATGGCCCTGGCCACGAGCACAGGCGCGGAAGTGCAACGTCCACTGGCGACAGTGGTGATTGGCGGCATCCTGTCATCCACTGCACTGACGCTGCTTGTTTTGCCGGTGCTATATCGGCTGGTTCACGGAGGGGATGCTTCTGCCATTTCCGATAAAAGCACCACGCCACCATATCTCGACACCAACGTAAAATGAGCCGAGAGTTGCGTACCGCAACTCCGCTAGTTCATTTTGCACAACACTCGAACAATGAAGTGGAGCAACACTTAAACCACATAATCCGGTTCGAGCGCGCCAGTAACAATGCGCCACCACATGGTGGCAATCTGGCCATTTTTGAGCCGTTAACTGAATAAGCTTGTGCAAACAATCCGTATCCCGACCTGCTAAAGGCACTCCCTCCTTCCCGCTTGCGGATTTAGGTTAAAATGGCTTCTTAATCGTTACACACCCACTCTTTTCATGAAAAAACCCCGCGTCCCGCATCGCACAAAGTCTCCACGCGTGGTCCAGGAGCTTTCCAGGCTGGCTGCGGGACTTGCCGCTTCCGGCAGCCGTATCGAGGACGCGTTCTGGGAGAACCGGCTTGCGGCAAAGATACATGCACAATTGCGTACAGGCGACGATCAAAACCTTGAAGCGGCGCTGGATCAACTCTATGACACCGATTCCGTGGGATACGGTGAATTCATTTATGCCATTGAAGCGGCGATCGAATGCGGCATATTGATGCGGGAAGGTGTTGGTCACGATGTACTGATGTTCGCGGCGCCTGTGCTGACCTGGTCGCGTTTCTCAATCCCCTCGGGCCTGATATCCGAGCCGGTGCTTGCCGGTCTCCGCGAGCAGTTGCGGACGCATGTGCTCGCGGAGGATGTCCAGTTCGTGCTGGCGGATTGCCTGTTCAGCCCCGATCAACTGCCGCGCGGTTATCACCTTACGCATGAACTTGCCAACAAACTGTGGACAGCCGCAGTGGCGGGAGAGCGGGACCTGCACATGAATCCACGTCAACTGGCTGAGACCGGGCGTTTTCTGTCCGATACGCGTTACCTCCTCGGTGCGATTGCCGTTCCACAGGGAAGACCGATGTTCCGGTGGCAGCAAGCCGATGGAGCCAGCGCAGACAAGAGTACCGCCAGTTCGCCTGGCGTAAAATTTTCTAAACAGGAGATTCTGCTTGCATGGCAGACTCATGGGACCGAAGCCCTGCGGCCGCTATTTCAGGGTTGCGCGTTCGAACTGCTAATACCCGATGGCTTTTTTTCGGCATGGCGCATGGCGGATCGCCTTGCCCGGCCCTATTCCACGCATGCCACCATTGATTTTTTGCAATCAACTTTGAATATTTCCGCAAACAGACTGCGTGCGGTGATCGCACCTTTTTACGACCAGTGGCTGGAGGAATACCGTATAAGCTTTACCCTCAAGGACCACGACGAGGTCCTCTACGGCATCGTCTGGGCGCTGGTAGGTGACGAAGATGAAAATAGCGACACTGTGACGCAAATCGAAACGACGTTGCGGGAATGCGGTATCGCGCATACTACGGTGCTGGACAATCGTTTCCTTCTGGAATATTGCGAAGAGTGTGGCGCACCGCTATTTCCAAATCCGGAAGGTGAAGTGGTACATGCTGAATTTCCCGATGAAGGAGAAGTCGCGCCAGTACATCTACATTAAGGCGCACGCTGAGATAGCGTTAATCAGCACGTTAATCGGCTTCCCGGACGGCAATGTCCAAACCGGCGGTGGAATTATAGAAAATTACAATCGTTTTAATCTGTTATATCCCTGGCTATTCATGAAATTGAATAGCCTTTTTCAGGATTAACCGACATAATCACTTCATCAATCAACCGCAAACCGTATCGACATTTATGAAGTTTCTTTTTGATCTCTTTCCGGTTATTCTGTTTTTCATTACTTTCAAAATTTATGGAATCTACGCCGCCACCGCTGTAGCCATTGCCGCAACTTTTGTGCAAATCGGCTGGGTATGGTTTCGCCACCGCAAAGTTGAAACCATGCTTTGGGTGAGCCTCGTTATCATCGTCATCTTTGGCAGTGCGACGCTGATACTGCAAGATGAAACTTTCATCAAGTGGAAACCGTCCGTGCTTTACTGGCTGTTCGCCGGTGCGCTGCTGTTAGCCCACGCGGTTTTCAAGAAAAATCTGATTCGTGTCATGATGAAAGAGCAGATTACACTTCCCGAACCCATATGGGCTCGCCTCAATGCCAGTTGGGCAGCATTTTTCGCATTGATGGGTGGCGCCAATCTCTATGTGGCCTTTAATTACTCCACCGAAACCTGGGTCAATTTCAAACTGTTCGGGTTCATGGGACTGATGCTGGCATTTGTCGTATTACAGGGGTTGATGCTGGGAAAGTATATGGAAGACAAGGAGGATAAGGAGGCATGATGCTATATGCGATAAGCGGTGAAGACGTCCCCGATAGCCTGGAAAAACGTCTGGCGGTCCGTGCCTCGCACCTGGAACGCATCAATGAGTTGCGAAGAGAAGGACGCCTTGTTCTGGCGGGACCCTACCCGGCAATTGATAGTCCCGATCCCGGCCCCGCGGGATTCTCCGGCAGCCTTATCGTGGCGGAATTTGAATCGCTCGAAGCGGCACGCTCCTGGGCGGAAACCGATCCCTATGCCACTTCGGGCGTATATGCAAAACTGACGGTCAAGCCATTCAAGAAAGTTTTGCCGTAAGTATGGCATGGTGAGCACAACTGAATTAATCAGGCAGAAGCTGGCTGTTCTTGACCCGGAGCGGATTGAAATCGTGGACGAGAGCGCCAAGCATGCGGGCCATGAGGGTGCCAAAAGCGGTGGTGGACATTACTTTCTCACTATTGTCTCACGCGAATTTTCCGGTAAATCCACTTTGGTCCGGCACCGTCTGGTCTATACCGTGCTGAAAGAGATGATGCATAAGGATATTCACGCGCTGAGTGTAAAAGCGTATACTCCTGAAGAAATCTGATTCGATTCAATCCACTGACAAGGAAATCCTATGCGTTTTATGAAATTCTCTCAATTGACGGTGCTCGGTATTTCTGGCCTGATTGCCGTAACGACCGTTCAGGCTCAATCCAGCTCACCCATGGCCAAGGTGAATGGCGTGTCAATTCCTCAGTCGCGCCTTGAATTTATAGTGAAAGCGCGCGGTGCCCAGGGTCAAGCGGATAGTCCTGAAACCAGGAAAACCTTGCGTGAGGATCTCATAACCGAGGAAGTCATAGCCCAGGAGGCATTGAAGAAAGGACTCGATAAGGACCCTGACTTCGTATCTCAGCTTGAAATTGCCCGCCTGACAGCGCTGGTCAGAGCCTATCAAATCGATTACGTAAAAAGTCATCCAGTTGGCGATGAAGAGCTGAAGAAAGAATATGAAGCACTGAAAACCCAGATGGGCGATAAGGAATATAAGGCACATCACATCCTGGTCGCTACGGAGGCGGAAGCGAAAGACATCATCGCGCGTATCAAGAAAGGCGGCAAGTTTGACAAGATTGCGCAGGAAAAATCCATTGATGCGGGCAGTAAAGGTAAGGGCGGCGAACTCGACTGGAGCCCTGCCGCCAGCTATGTCCAGCCCTTCGCCGAAGCGTTGACGAAATTGACCAAGGGTCAGCTTACCGAGCAACCGGTGAAAACCCCGTTTGGCTGGCACGTGATCCGCCTGGATGACATAAGGCCTTTGAAAATTCCGCCATTCGAGGAAATAAAGCAGAATCTGGCGCAACGTGTATTGCAACGGCAGTTTGCGACGTTTGTCGGTGAACTCCGCGCCAAGGCGAAAATCGAATAACTCGGAATTCGAGGCTTCGCCAGATAAAAAAGGCGGTCAGACTGACCGCCTTTTTTCATTACGTTACTATCCGCATGCGCGGTGCCAGAGCGCATAGCAACTCATAACTCACCGTACCGGCCGACTGCGCTACCTCATCCACGGGCAACCCCTCCCCCCAGAGCGTTACCGGACTGCCTACGCCAGCATCTTCAATTTCGCTCAAATCCACATGCAGCATATCCATGGACACGCGCCCGATGAGCCGTGCACGCCTGCCATTCACCAACACCGGGGTACCGGCAGGTGCGTGGCGGGGGTAGCCATCAGCATAGCCACCCGCCACAATACCGGTACGCATGGGCCGGTCGGCGCGAAACATGTGACCATATCCGACCCCGTCTCCAGACTTGAGTGTTTGCACGGCAATAATTTTGCTCGATATTGTCATTGCCGGATGCAAATCCAGTTCGTCAGCAGTTCTGTCAGGAAATGGCGAAGCGCCATAAAGCATGATGCCGGGCCGCACCCAATCGGCATGTGTTGCCGGATAGCGCAGAATAGCCGCGGAATTCGCCAACGAGCGCGGGAGATTCCGCCCTCCGGCAACAGCGTTGAAACGTTGTAACTGCGCGGCAACACTTTCGTTTCCGCCGGACTCATCGGCGCGGGCAAAATGAGTCATGAGCGTAATCTGGCCGACAGCGGAATTGGCTTTCAAAGTTTCCAGCGCAGCGGGGAATTGCTCAAGCGTGAAGCCCAAGCGATTCATGCCGGTATTGAGCTTCAGAAATACATCCAGCCTACCACGCGGCTTGTATGCGGATAACATCGCCAGCTGCTCGTGATGGTGGACCACGGTGCTTAAATGGTGCTGCTCGATCCACGCCAACTCCTCCATGGCAAAAAAACCTTCGAGCAGTAAAATAGTTTGGCGATAGCCCTTTTCCCGCAAGCGCACCGCGGCGTCCATTTCGAGCATAGCAAAACCCTCTGCGCGCCTCAGCGCATCCGCCGCACGCAGCAGTCCATGACCGTAAGCATCAGCCTTGATCACCGCCATGACACGCGAGCGGGGAGCATAACGGCGAACAACGGATAGATTATGTTCGAGTGCGGAGAGATCAATCAACGCCTGAATGGGGCGCGACATCAGCGTTCAGGATGTAAGGGAATTTTTATCATCCTGAAACGGTTCGTTTCAATTGGTAGCATAAGCGGTTTCATGGTATAAACTTTTTCGCCAAAATAAGCCTGGATGACCATTGTATAATCTCACGCCTTATGATGAGAAAGTTTTTGGAAGGAGAGTAGCGTGAAACGCGGATTTTATACCATCATGGCGGCGCAGTTTTTCTCTTCGCTCGCAGACAATGCGCTGCTGGTTATTGCCATCGCACTTCTGATAGAACTGCATGCGCCCGCGTATCTCACGCCGATGCTCAAGTTTGTATTCGTTTTGTTTTATGTGATTCTCGCCCCTTTCGTCGGTGCTTTTGCCGATTCCATGGCCAAGGGCCGGGTAATGTTCATTAGCAACTCGATCAAGATCGTTGGCTGCAGTCTTCTTTTCCTGGCTTCGCACCAGTATTTCGCTCTCGCCGCCTATGCGGTCGTCGGGCTTGGGGCTGCCGCCTATTCGCCTGCCAAGTACGGCATACTTACCGAACTGCTGCCGCCGGAAAAGCTGGTCATCGCCAATGGCTGGATCGAAGGACTAACCGTAGCTTCCATTGTGCTGGGCACGGTATTGGGCGGACTGCTGATAACACCCGCAATTTCCGCCATATTTCTAGGGTTCGACTTCCCCCTCATAGACACTGGCGTAGATACCATACCGGAAGCAAGTATTCTCCTTATCGCCGTTTTTTATAGTACCGCCGCCATCTTTAATCTATATATTCCCAACACTGGCGTCGATCACCGTATCCTCAAGAAGAATCCCATATTCCTGATACACGAGTTCGGACACTGTATGAAATTGCTATGGTCGGATAAGCTCGGACAGATTTCACTCGCGGTAACCACCCTATTCTGGGGCGCTGGCGCAACGCTTCAATTTATCGTATTGAAATGGGCCGACGCGGCACTCGGCTACCCGTTAAATAAAGCCGCGCAGTTGCAAGGCGTGGTCGCCATCGGGATCGCGATAGGTGCGGTTGTCGCGGCACGGTTGGTGTCGCTGCGGCAGTCCGTGAAAGTTATCCCGCTTGGCATCGCCATGGGTATCGTGGTGATGGCCATGATTCTGGCGCGGGACCTGTGGATTGCGATTGTGCTTCTCATGCTGATAGGCGGACTGGCCGGATTCTTTGTGGTGCCGATGAACGCTCTGCTGCAACACCGCGGGCACATCCTGATGGGTGCGGGTCATTCCATCGCGGTACAGAATTTCAACGAGAACCTGAGCATTCTCACCATGCTGGCGGTGTATGCGGTACTGGTAAGCTTCGAGGTGCACGTTTACACCGTTATCGTTCTGTTCGGCCTGTTTGTGGCGGTGATCATGGCACTGATACGTCAGTGGCACCTGCACAACCAGAGTATTGAAGATTCTCTCCATCTGATCGGGACTCACAAGGGACATTAGCGAAATCGGGAATACCGCTACAAAATAACCGGCGTATCGGGCAGTTCATTCTCTCTGCCTTCCCGCTCTCGCGCTGTCAGGAAATGCTTTTGCAAATGGCTACCCACAGCGCTGATTCCGGCGATTACTCCTGATTCAAAATTTCCTTGACGAAAAGCGGTTTCCATTTCGCGGCAGATTCTTTCCCACTCCTCACCGCCGACTTTGACATTAATTCCCCGGTCTGCAACGATTTCAACGTCGCGGTCCGCGAGTAGCAGGTAAACCAGCACACCGTTGTTATGCTCAGTGTCCCACACACGGAGTTGGGAAAATACCTCCACCGCCCGCTCTCGAGCCGACTGATCTCTAAGCAGAGGCAAAGTATCCAATGCTGCCTCCACCGCAAAGCAGACTTCGCCCTCATGGCTGATTTCTGACCGCTTGATGGCTTGTTCGATAGCTACCAGGGAAGCATGGGGAAACAGGCGCCGCACCACCGCACGACCCGTAAGGAAATGCCGCAGTATGCGTGCAAAATTCATTTACCATCTCCCCGATGCGCCGCCACCACCAAAACCACCACCACTTCCCCCAAAGCCGCCCCCACCGCCAAAACCACCCCCGCCGCTCCTGCCGCCAAATCCGCCGCCGGCAGGCCAGCCACCCTGCCCTCCTCTGGCAATCCCTCCACCCGCGTTACCGAACAAGCTTATAAAGAACGCGAAGGCGGCGATAACTACGGCAATGATTATCGAAGAAGAAACGAGCCAGCCTATGAAGCCCCCCGCTACACTCATGATAGTGGCGCCGACGAAACGGCCGAACATGGACTGCAGTATTTTGCCGGCTACGATAAGTCCAATAAAAATAAGAAAAATATTGTCCAGAACAACATCCGTCCCCGAGGGGACGCCATTGCCGCGCCTGGGCTGAGGCGGAGGCAGCGGTTCTCCTTCAATCACCCCCACTATTCGCTCGATTCCCGCATTGATACCGCCCACGAAATCTCCCTGCCTGAGCTTGGGGACAATTGTTTCTTCGATAATACGCTTCGCCACAGCATCCGGAAGAACGCCTTCCAGCCCATAGCCCACCTCAATTCTCAACGCTCGGTCATGCTTCGCAATTACCAGCAGGGCGCCATCATCCACGCCTTTGCGACCAAGCTTCCAGGCCTCGGCAACGCGAATCGAGTACTGTTCGACGGTTTCAGGATGCGTGGTGGGAACGATCAGTACTGCAACCTGACTGCCTTTTTTTGCCTCAAACGTCGCCAGTTTCTGTTCCAGTTGCGTGGTCTCACTCGCGGAGAGCGTTCCGGTCATATCGGTGACACGGGACTTGAGAGGCGGAACCGCGACTTCCGCCGCCGATAAAGAGGCGAAAAGAAGCAGTGCGATTAACGCGAGGACTTTTACCCGAGCTTGAATCATAGTCCTAAATCCTTTTTCGGATCATGGTACTAAACTGAAAGATAAGCGATCCACCACCGGGTCAAAATATGAACTTGTTGAGACGCTATTTTTTACTATTTTGTCGGCGATGGTATGTTGAAATCCACCTTGGGAGCGGAGGAAATTTCTTTCTCATTCTCCACCGTAAGACTGGGCTTCACCTGGAAACCTAACACCATTGCGGTAAGATTGCTGGGGAATGAACGCACCACCACGTTGTATTCCTGGACTGCCTTGATGTAACGATTGCGAGCTACGGCGATACGGTTTTCGGTGCCTTCCAGTTGTGCCTGCAATTCACGGAAATTAGCGTCCGATTTAAGTTGCGGATAGTTCTCGGCCACCACCAGTAAACGCGACAGAGCGCTAGACAATTCTCCCTGGGCGCTCTGAAACTTGGCAAATGCTTCCGGGTTGTTGATCAGCTCTGGTGTAGCCTGGATGCTACCCACCTTGGAGCGGGCATTGGTCACACCCAGCAGCACGTCTTTTTCCTGTGCGGCGAAACCTTTCACCACATTGACAAGGTTGGGAATCAGATCAGCGCGACGCTGATACTGATTCAGAACTTCTGCCCAGCTCGCTTTGATATGCTCATCGGTAGACTGCAAGGTATTGTAACCACAGCCGCTCAAGGTAACGGCAAGAAGCAACGTCAGGGACAACAACAGGTTATGCATGGCATTCTTCCTGAAAGAATTGGTTTAGCGAACCTCCGAATAAGCCCCGAGTGCCGGCAACGCGCTCAACGAAGGATTTGTTCAGATAGTTCTGGGGTGTATTCAGATAGTTCCGGGGTGTAAATGGGGACTAAATAGTAGATTGCAATAAGTTCTGCATGGTACTTCTGGCAAAACACAAATCCTCCCAGACCTTTGCTTTGTCAGCAGGCGTACGCAG
The DNA here is from genome assembly GCA_046716045.1 of Nitrosospira sp. Lineage (GTDB taxonomy): Bacteria > Pseudomonadota > Gammaproteobacteria > Burkholderiales > Nitrosomonadaceae > Nitrosospira. The sequence goes on along the minus strand of JBKJYB010000412.1, from coordinate 266 downwards.
CAGATAGGCTGGATGGTAGGTGACGATAACAGGGATACCGGAATACTCGTGCAGCTTCCCGCGCAGGCTGGCGATAGCGGCATCGGTATGCAGCAGGTTCTGCGCAGCGACTTTTCCCAACGCAATGATGAGTTTGGGTTTGATCAACTCGATTTGCCGCGCAAGATAGGGTGCACACTGCTGCGCCTCATGGGGGGCAGGATTTCTGTTGCCCGGGGGACGGCATTTTACGATATTGGCGATGTAAACATTCCGGCCACGCTTCA
>JBKJYB010000411.1:0-5269 GCA_046716045.1 Nitrosospira sp. | reverse complement strand
CCGGAATCGATTGGAAGTAACTTTCGATTTTACTCAGTACCTCTATCGTCCGTGTCTTGGAGGCGCCGTCCGGCAGTTGGACGATGGTAATAAAATAGCCTTGATCTTCTTCCGGAAGGAAACTGCCGGGGATGGTTTTGAACAGGCCAAAGATAACCGCTATCAGCGTTCCGAAGATAGCCAGAGCCATCACCGATCGTTTCAGGATGATTCCGACAGCTCCGACGTAGCGGATCTGCACCCAGTCAAACGACCGGTTGAACATTTTCCAGATTTCCCTGGGCTGGCCGTGACCTGGCTTGAGAACCAGGGCCGCACAGGGCAGGGCTCAGGGTCAGTGCTACGAACCCTGAAATGGCCACCGACAGGGCAATGGTAATCGCAAACTGTTTGTACAGCTCGCCGGTGATTCCTCCCAGAAAGGCAACCGGCACAAACACGGCAGCCAGTACCAGGACGATTGCAATCACTGGCCCGGTCACTTCGTCCATAGCCTTTTTAGCCGCGTCCCTGGGGGACAGGCCGCCCTGGGTCATGTGCCGCTCAACATTTTCCACCACCACGATCGCATCATCCACCACGATGCCGATGGCCAGGACCATGCCGAACAGGGTTAAGGTGTTAATCGAAAATCCCAGCGCCGCCATGCCGGCAAGAGTTCCAATGAGTGAAATGGGGACGGCAATTGCCGGAATGAGCGTCGCACGCCAACTCTGCAAAAAAATAAAGACGACCAGGATGACCAGAAGTGTCGCTTCAACGAGCGTCTTCATGACTTCCTTGATGGAGACATCAATGAAGGTGGTGGTGTCATAGGGAATATCATAGGATACTCCCGCTGGAAAACTCTTAGCGAGCTTGTCCATTTCCTGACGGACCCGTTGGACGGTGTCGAGCGCGTTGGCTCCGGGGGCAAGAAAGGTCAAAAGAAACGTATTGGGCTTTCCATTCCATCGTCCTTCAAGGTCATAGGATTGGGCGCCCAGCTCCACTCGCGCGATATCGCGCATCCGCACCATGGAGCCATCCGGATAGGCCCGCACGATCATGTCCTCGAATTCCTTTACCTCGCTCATGCGGCCGCGCGTGATGACCGGGATGGTGAGTTCCGTGCCCTGAGACGTGGGCTCACGGCCTATTCTTCCAGCCGGGAAATCCCGATTTTGCTCGCGAACGACTGCCGCAATCTCGGTCGGCGTGAGATCGAGCTGCGCCATCCGGACAGGGTCGAGAATTAACCGCATGGAATAGTTCTGGCCACCAAAGATGATGGCGTCGCCGACACCGGGGAGCCGTTTGACGCTATCGAGAATTCGAAGCAGGGCATAGTTCGAGAGGAAAACAGTGTCATACCTGGGATCGGTGGAACTCAGGGCGACGACCGCCAGCAGATCCGGTGACGTCTTTTTAACGGTTACGCCCTGACGAATGACTTCGTCAGGCAACTGGGGTTCGGCAAGACGTTGCCGGTTCTGCGTCTGGACCTGTGCGATATCCACGTCGGTTCCGATCTCGAACGTGAGCCTCATGGTCATATGCCCATCATTCGTGCTTGTGGAGTCGTAGTACAGAAGGTTATCGATACCCGGAAGTTGTACCTCGATCGGACGCGCCACGGCTTCCGCGACGACTTCCGCGCTGGCACCGGGATAGTCCGCGTCAATCTGCACCATGGGCGGCGTGATTTGCGGAAACTGCGCGATGGGCAGCGTCTTTAACGCGACCAGGCCGACCACCACAATAACGATGGACAGGACCGATGCAAAAATTGGACGATCAATAAAAAAATGGGGGCTCATGGTGCCTTTTGCGTGTCTTGTTCCTCTGGACGGTTATTCGATGAAGTCTTTCCATTCTGGTATGGAATGGTGCTCACCTGAATGCCTGGCCGCACGCGATGAAAACCTTCCACGACCACCCGTTCTCCAGAATGTAGGCCGTCTTCGATCAACCACTCATTTCCATGCCACGTACTGGCATGAATCGGACGAAGTTCCGCTTTGTCTTCCGCATCGATCACATAAACAAACGATCCCTTGGGTCCCTGCTGAACGGCTCGCTGCGGGATGAGCATGGCGTCGGTCCGGATGTAACCCTTGAGACGAATCTTGACGAACTGTCCAGGGTAAAAGTAGGACTGCCCGGGAGAATACCCCCCTTCCGGATTGGGAAACATAAACCGCGCCTGTAGCATACCCGTCTCGGACCGTAAGGTAACATCAGCAAAATCCAGTATCCCTTCCCCGGGATATACACTCCCATCAGAAAAGGTCATCACGCCACGTAATTGAAAAATATCCGGCCGCTGGACCTTATGTTCAGCGAGTTCGCGGCGGCGCCGGAGGAGGTAGCTTTCCGGAACACTCACATTTACATACATGGGATCCAGTTGATCGATCGTGGTCAAAAGGGTTGTCTGGGCGGAGATCAGTCTCCCTTCATAGAAATGGCTGCGACCGATGCGGCCATTCACGGGAGCGGTGATGAGGGTGTTGTCGAGATCGAATTTCGCCTTGACCAGATCGCTTTGCGCAGCCTCCAGCGCGGCCCTGGTTCCCAACACTGCCGCTACGGCATCATCAACATTTTTTCGGCTGACGGCTTGTTCCTCAAGAAGCGGTTTCACGCGAGCCAGGTCCTGCTCAGCCTGGACGAGTTGGGCCTGAGCCTGGGCCACTCTGGCTTTGCCACTGAGGTAGATGGCTCTGAAGGGCACAGGATCGACCAGGTACAATTGATCATCCTTTTTGACATTCCGGCCTTCGGTAAAAAAGACTTTTTTAATGATTCCGGTTACTTGTGGCCGAATCTCCACGGGGCGGAAGGCCTCCGTTTGCCCGATAAACTCCGGTTCATCCGGAACCGTTTGAGTGGTCACGGTAATGACCTCTACTTGAGGGATGGGCGGAGGGGGAACGGGCGCTTTCTCTGAGCAACCGGCAAGCAGAGTCAGAAGTATCAGAAGTAGCCCGGCGCTCATGCGAACAATGGCAGTCCCATCCCGGATGGCTGGCATTATTAACCATTGGATTGTCGAGTTCATAGGTTGTGCTCTTGGGTTATCCTGAAAAAAGGAGTGCCTCGAATGAAGATTACAGCATTCGGGATATTTATCCTAAATCCGGCAGTTGACCGCTCATTTTTCAGGTTAGCGTTATGATCCACAAAGATCTTTGCGCCATTTGGACTTCACCGTTTTGGCAAGTGGAATATCGAAAACTTCAGCTTCCGGATGATCAGATTCCAGCCGGAATCCAAAGAAGCTTTCTACCCGCAGGCGTTGATTGCGGCATCGATCATCCTGGCGACCATCCTCCACCCAAAGCCTTGTAGAGCTGAACGACAGACACCAGATGGAAGCGGCGCGTCGCCGTGAGGGCAAATTCGGCATCGAAGAGAGTGCGTTTGGCAAGGAGCACATCCACATAGCTCGTAATGCCTCCCTTGTAGCGAAGGTCGGCCACATGCAAAGCCGAACGTAGCGCTTCGACCTGCTCCTGCTGCGCCTTGCGCTGGTCATTGACTGTGCGAATAGCCACCAGAGCATCTTCAACCTCCTTGAATGCCACCAGGATGGTTTGTTCGTATTCTGCCAATACCTGCCTCGCCTGGGCTTCCACGGCGCGTTGGTCGAAACCCAGGCTTTGCGCATTCAGCAATGGGCCGGCCAGCCCTAGCCCGCCCGCTCCAAATTCGCTTCCCGAGAGCAGCAGATTGGATAAAGCCGGGCTGGCTACTCCTAGAAAACCGGTAATGGAAAGTTTGGGAAATCGCGCCGCTTTGGCCATCCCGATCCTGGCGGTGGCCGCCGCCAGGGTTTGTTCGGCCTGCAGAATATCGGGACGCCGTTGCAACAATTCGGACGGCAGGCCGGCCGGCACTTCCAGCGGAACCAGTTGCTCCGTCAGCGAGTGGCCTCGCACGATCGGCAGCGGATTTCTCCCCAACAATACACTCAGTTCATTTTCCTTTTGAACCATTTGCCGTTCAAGCTCCGCCACTCTGGTAGCGGCGTTGGCCCGTTCCGCCTCGAACTGATCCAGATCGAGGCGGGAAATCACTCCGCCTCGCAGTTGTGCCCGGGAAATGGCGACCGATTCTTCCCACGATGACAGGGCGCGCCGGGCAATATCCATCTGCATATCAAATTGCAAAAGATCGAAATAAGACTGTGCCACGGAGCTTACCAACGTCAGAATGATCGCCCGGCGATTCTCCTCACGCGCCATCAGATCGGCCCGGGCCGCCTCATTGGAACGGCGGAGCCTGCCCCAGATATCCACTTCCCAATTCAGAGTCGTCTGTCCGAAATAATTGTAGGGTGTCGGAAATCCCGGACGAAGGAATCCCCCCATGGTGCCGAACGCCGGAGCATTCGCATTTACCTCCATTTTGGGAAGAAAGTCCATGCGCGCTATGCTCAGACGAGCCTGGAGCTCTTCTATACTTGCCACTGCCTGCTTGAGATTTCTATTCTCCAGCAAAGCCTGGTTAATGAGCCGTTGAAGTTCTTCATCCTGAAGAAGCTCCCACCAGGGAAGGTTGGCGATGGATTGACCTTCAGTTTCCGCCATACGAAACTTCTCGGCGGTGTCGATAGGGGGCCTGAAATAGTCGGGCCCCATGGCACAGGATGCTAATAGCAGGCTCGGGAGTAACAACAGAATGCGGGTTCGACGGTTATAACTTCCCTTTCTTATTGGTAGAGCCGCTGGTGGTGATTTGCCGGGTTTGGCAGAAGGCGTGGCGGCCGCAACAACCGATTTAAAGCCCATAACCAAAGCAGCCACCACCGTCAAACGGGATAATTTTAAATGTGGCGTCATGTCATTTCCTTCTGCGCATCTTCAACCGGCTTCCCTGTCTGCTTACCCGTAAGCCAGGTAAAAAACAGTGGGATGAATATAGTGGCGACAAACGTTGCAAGTATCATTCCTCCAAACACACCGGTGCCCATGGAGCGGCGGGCAGCCGCTCCCGCTCCCGTGGCGATCACCAGTGGTACGATACCCAGCACAAAAGCCATGGACGTCATGACGATCGGACGGAAGCGCAATCGCGCGGCTTCAACCGCGGCTTGCGCAACCGGCATCCCTTCCTTCATTTTCTGACTGGCAAATTCCACAATCAGGATAGCATTCTTTGCCGCCAAGCCTATCAAGGTGATCAGACCGACCTGAAAGTAGATATCATTGGGCATCCCACGAATTAAAACGGCAAGCAGCGCGCCCGTCAGCGCAAAGGGCACCGCCATGATAACGGCAAGCGG
>JBKJYB010000410.1:0-2842 GCA_046716045.1 Nitrosospira sp. | reverse complement strand
TACCGGAGCCACCGCAGCTGCGGGAAGAAACCTTGAGTCTGGAATCGTTGCGCGAAACCGCTCTTTCGCAGCGACCGCAATTGCTGGCACTGCAAAGTATCGTTGCGCGCAACGAAAAAGCGATGGATTTGGCACGCAAAAATTACTACCCAGACTTCGATGTACGCTTGGCGTACGGCCAGCGTGACAACATGCTGGACGGCACCAGGCGCCCCGATATGGTAACCCTGACTGTGGCGGTCAACCTGCCGGTGTGGCGCGAAAACAAGCTCGCGCCGCGTGTCGCAGAAGCCGTGGCGAGGCGCGATCAGGCCCAGAGCATGTACGAAGCACAGCGCAATGAGGTGGCCGCCAGCCTGCGTCAGCAGATGGCGCTGGCCGAGCAAAACTTGCAATCGGCACGGCTTTACCGGACCGCCATTCTGCCGCAGGCCCGGCTTACGGTTGAATCGGCATTAGCCGCATACCGGGTCAATCGCGTCGACTTTCTCACGCTGCTCGATAGCCAAATGACGGTGTTCAATTATGAAATCAGTTTAGTAACAGCCATGGCCAACTACAACAAGGCCCTTGCGGAAATCGATTTGCTCACCGGCAAACCGCCGATTAGTCCATCCACACCAGCGGAGCCTCTGTGAAAACCATCGCCAAGTTAATAGGAGTTATCATCTTGGCCGCAGCCGCCCTGGCCGCAGGATATTGGTGGGGTAGCGCCCAACCTATGACCTCTGCGGCTAACCCGGTGGACGCATCAAAGCCACAGGACAAGACACAGGGCAAGATTCTCTATTACCGCAACCCGATGGGACACCCCGACACGTCGCCGGTGCCGAAGAAAGATTCGATGGGTATGGACTACCTCCCGGTTTACGAGGGAGAAGAGCTCCCGTCCGGCAATTCAGTGGTGAAAATCAGCACCGAAAAAGTGCAAAAGCTGGGGGTGAGGACCGAGGCCGCCGCCCTGCGTGAACTCACCCGCACGGTGCGGGCAGTGGCAACGGTGCAGACGGACGAGCGCCGGCTGTACACTGTGGCGCCCAAGTTCGAAGGCTGGATCCAGCGGCTCTACGTGAATACCACCGGCCAGGCGGTAAGAAAAGGCGAGGCGCTGATGGATGTGTACAGTCCTGAATTGATCACGGCGCAACATGAATATCTTATCGCCAGGAAAGGGATTCAGTCGGTCGAGGGTAGCGGCCTGGAGGTTCAGGCAGGCATGCAGCGGCTGTCAGAGAATGCGTTGCAGAGACTGCGCAACTGGGACATATTGGAGACCGACCTGCAGACGCTGCAGCAGGAAGGGAAGATCAGACAGTATCTCACCTTGCGTTCCGCAGCCGGCGGCGTGGTGATCGAAAAAGCCGCAATCCAGGGAAAGCGCTTCATGCCGGGAGAGGTGCTGTACCAGATTGCCGATCTCTCCAATGTATGGATGCTGGCGGACGTGTTCGAGCAGGATCTGGGCACGGTGCAGCTGGGGCAGAGCGCCACCATCAAGATTGATACCTATCCGGACAAAATATTCAACGGCAAGGTCACGTTCATCTATCCTACCGTGATGCCGGAGACACGCACTGCCAAAGTGCGTATCGAGCTACCCAATAAACAGGGTCTGCTCAAGCCCGCCATGTACGGCAGGGTGGAGTTCGCGTCATCCCACAGCAAAGACAAAGTACTTACCGTGCCCGGCTCGGCGGTGCTTGACACCGGCATACGACGGTTGGTGCTGGTCGATCTTGGCGAGGGCCGGTTCGAGCCGCGCACGGTAAAACTCGGTATGCACGCAGACGGCTACGCTGAAGTGTTGGGGGGGCTCACGGCTGGGGAAACGGTGGTGGTCAGCGCAAACTTTCTGATCGATGCGGAGAGTAATCTTAAAGCGGCGCTGGGCGGCTTCGGCCAACACGTCCCTGACCCCCTATCTGGTGAAAATGAGGTCAAATCCGGCGCATCTGCATCTGCGCTGGCGAACCATCGCGGCGAGGGTAGCATTGAAGCGATAGATTGGGCGCATGCGACGGTAACAATTGCCCATGGTCCGATTGCCAGTCTCAAGTGGCCAGCGATGATCATGGATTTCCATGCGCAGGATCCGGCATTGCTGCGGCCGCTGAAACCCGGCCAGAAGGTCTACTTCGAGTTGGTCGAAGAGTCCGCAGGCGAATACGTCATCGTTCACATTCACCCGGCGGGCGGCAACCCTGCCACCAGCGATCGCGGCGGGCACTGACATGCTGGGCCGAATTATCGAATGGTCTGCACGCAACGTGTTCCTGGTACTGCTGGGCACAGCCTTCGTCATCGGCCTCGGTATTTACGCCGTGGTTCGCACGCCACTGGACGCCATTCCCGATCTCTCGGATGTGCAGGTCATCATCTATACCGAGTATCCTGGGCAGGCGCCACAGGTGGTGGAAGACCAGGTTACCTATCCGCTGAGCACGGCCATGCTGGCTGTGCCGAAATCCAGGGTGGTGCGCGGCCTGTCGGTGTTTGGTGCCTCCTTTATCTACGTCATTTTCGAGGATAACACCGACATCTACTGGGCACGGAGCCGGGTGCTCGAATACCTCAATTTTGCGGCCGGGCGCATGCCGCGAGGCGTCACGCCCACACTGGGGCCGGATGCGACGGGTGTCGGCTGGGTGTACCAATATGTCGTGATCGCCACTCAGCATACGCTCGCGGAACTGCGCACCATACAGGACTGGTTCGTGCGTTATCAGCTTACCAAAGCCCATGGGGTGGCTGAGGTGGCAAGCGTTGGGGGGTTTGTCAAAACCTATCAGGTCACCGTGGAGCCCCGCAAGCTGCAGGCCTACGGTATTGCCCTCAGCCAGGT
>JBKJYB010000409.1:0-3852 GCA_046716045.1 Nitrosospira sp. | reverse complement strand
CGACGGTAGGTACGGAAATAGACGATAACGTTATTACTACCAAAGTAAAATCCGCGTTGTTGGCCGATCCCGATACCAAGAGTTTTGATATCAAGGTCGAGACGCGCAAGGGCGAGGTTCAACTTAGTGGCTTTGTGGATAATCAAACTCAAATTGATCGCGCCATTGCGGTCGCCCGGGGAGTGGAAGGTGTCAAGAACGTGGACAATAAGATGAACTTCAAGACTACCGCAACGACGATGGGTGACAAAATTGACGATGCCGTCATTACTACGAAAGTCAAGGCAGCGTTGCTGGCTGATGAGCGCGTCAAGAGTTCTGATATTGCCACCGTGACACGCGACGGAGAGGTCCAACTCAGCGGTTTTGTGGACAATCAGACTCAGATAGATCAGGCGACGACGGTCGCGCGCGGAGTCGAAGGCGTGAAGAATGTTATTAATGAAATGAGCATCAAGAAGTAAAAGCGTAGTTACAACGAACGCCTTAAGCTATCAATTTTAACCATGAGAGGAGTATGAAAATGAACTGGGATCAAGTGGAAGGCAACTGGAAACAATTCAAGGGTAAAGTCAAGGAACAGTGGGGCAAACTGACCGACGATCATCTCGATGTGATTGCGGGCAAACGGGATCAACTGTCGGGGAAGATTCAGGAATCATATGGCGTTACAAAGGAAGAGGCGGAAAAGCAAATTTCCAGTTGGGAAAAAAACCAGAGGGATACATATCCCCCTAAATAGAGCGGAGCAGCATGTGGCGAGTGCGACATGCTGCTCTATATTGCCAGCTCAGCTTCAACATGTGAAGGTAAGGAAACAATGAACAAATTCAGTGTTATCACGATAGCAGTCGGTTTTGCATTGAGTTCCAGCACGATCGCAGGGCAACACATGCCCAAGGACGTATACAAAGCGGAGAAGGATCGCATAGAACGTGAATACAAGGCGGATCAGGCTCGTTGTGACTCACTCGCCGACAACGCAAAGGATATCTGTTTGGCTGAAGCGGAAGGTAGCGAAAAAGTTGCAAAGGCCGATCTTGAAGCTATGTATGAACCTTCGAAAGAAAACAGTCATAAAGCACGCATTGCCAAGGCGGAAGCTGAATACGCAGTGGCCAAAGAACGGTGCGACGATCAGGCCGGCAATGCAAAAGAGGTTTGCCTCAAAGAAGCAAAAGCTGCGGAAGCCGTTACCAAGGCTGATGCCGAGCGAGGGAAATAAAACCCAGTTACGCGCTTTGCCAGCAACTGGGTTTTAAATTGCATAGTACGTTCTTGCAATATAAATGAACGGCCGGGAACGTCGATAAACAATTGAACATGAAAAGGAAAATATCATGCTCTATACTATTGCTGTCGTTCTGATCATTTTATGGCTGCTTGGGCTGGTGAGTTCTTATACCATGGGTGGCTTCATACACGTTCTTCTGGTAATTGCCATTGTCGTTGTGTTGCTTAGGGTCATTAGTGGACGCAAGCCCCTGTGAAGGATAGGAGCGAACAACGCTTCCTGTAGCTAGCGCTCTCCGGCCCCCGAGGTTGGGAACGAGGCTGAGAGAAGTGGTCCTCTGCTTACTGGAGTACTATCCGCTGGTGAGTAGTAGCTGCTTCCTTCTGGTTATCTCGTTTATTATTTCCTGAAATTGCTTTCGCGCTTCATTCTCGATGAAATGGGGCCCTATGAACCTCAGAATCCAGATATCGGGAATAATCTCCGCACGATAGACGATGCGCGTGTGATTGCCCTCCGGCAACAACTGTGTCGTTTCTTCCATTTTGCGCATGCTGCCGCTAATCATGCGTTCATGGATTTTCTTGTAAGGCGCCAAATTAATCTTTCGTACGGATTCAAGCGAAATCGTTAGAAATGCATATTTTTCTATCGCATGTTGGGAGACATGCACATCATTGCCTGACCTTCCGATAACTTTACTGGACTGGACGCTGGAAATAAAGTTGGATATGTTATCGAAGTCTGTCAGCACCGCCCAAGCCTGCTGCGGCACAACCGGAACAGTAAAGGTTGCATTCACAATGATTTGGTCACCATCATTCTCAACTTTAACTTTAACGTCTGTATTGTGACGCTGGACAATCTGTGTGGCTGAATTTACGGTTATTGTATTTAACTTCTCTGACTGTTTTCCCCCTTCGGCCAATATCGGCTCGCTGAGAAGCAGGAAAGGTAGAAAAGCGATGGATGCGGCAATTATCTTCATCGAATACGATTATAGAACTGCTTTATGTAAAGTGAAAACCAGAAACTTGATAGTTTTTATCGATAAGCTGCTAAAAATCAGCGAATGATGTAAATTCATTCCCATTCAATCGTCGCGGGTGGCTTGCCGGAAACATCGTACACTACCCGGTTAATGCCGCGAACCTCATTGACGATACGATTGGATATTCTGGCCAGCAGGGTATAAGGCAGCTCCACCCAATGGGCTGTCATGAAGTCTTCTGTTTTCACCGCTCTCAATGCCACTACGTAGTCGTAGGTGCGTCCGTCGCCCATCACCCCCACTGACTTTACCGGCAGGAAGACGGCAAAGGCCTGTGACGTTTTTTCGTACCAGCCGGAAGTACGTAATTCTTCAATAAAAATCGCGTCGGCACGCCGCAGCAACTCGGCGTATTCGTACTTGACTTCGCCAAGAATACGAACGCCGAGGCCAGGACCCGGAAAAGGGTGACGGTACACCATATCGTGCGGCAAGCCCAGCGCCAGGCCAAGTTCACGCACTTCATCCTTGAACAATTCACGCAAGGGTTCCAGCAACTTCAAATGCAGCGTATCGGGCAAGCCGCCGACATTATGATGGGATTTGATGGTATGAGCTTTTTTTGTTTTACCGCCAGCGGATTCAATCACATCCGGATAAATCGTTCCCTGGGCAAGCCAACGGGCATTGGCGATCCTGGCAGCTTCGCGCTGAAATACTTCGACAAATTCCCGTCCGATAATACGGCGCTTTTGCTCAGGATCGGCAACGCCTTGCAAGTGGCTGAGGAACTCTCCGCTGGCGTCGACATGGATGACTTTTACACCCAGATTCCTGCTAAAGGTGTCCATCACCTGTCTAGCCTCATTTAACCGCAGCAGACCATTATCCACAAATACACAAGTAAGCTGTTTTCCAATGGCGCGATGAATAAGCGCTGCCGCTACCGATGAATCAACACCCCCGGATAGGCCCAGAATAACTTCATCCGCACCTACTTCAGAGCGAATCCGGCCGATCGCCTCCTCCATAAAATCGGGCATATTCCAGTCGTAACCGGCTCCGCAAATTTCGTGCGCGAAGCGCTCGATAATGGCCTTGCCTTGCAGCGTGTGGGTAACCTCGGGATGAAATTGCATGCCATAGAACCTGCGCGCCTCATCCGCTATGGCGGCATTAGGCGTGGCGGCATTGCTGGTCATCACCTTGAAACCGGGAGGAAGCGCTGTTACCTTGTCGCCATGACTCATCCACACATCCAGAACCGGACCACCTTCCGCATCGGTACGATCGTGAATATCATGCATCAACGCGGTCTGACCTTGCACCCGCACCTCAGCGTAGCCAAATTCCCGCACTTTTGAGGTTTCAACCGCGCCCCCCAGTTGCGCAGCCATCGCTTGCATACCGTAGCAAATCCCCAGTACCGGGATACCCAGCTCGAAAACAGTTTGCGGGGCACGCGGCGTTTCATCCCCCGCAACAGAATCTGGGCCACCGGAAAGAATTATGCCTTGTGGTCCGAAGTCATTAATGAATTGTGAACTGACGTCGCAGGGATGAACTTCGCAATAAACGTTGGTTTCCCGGACGCGACGAGCGATCAACTGGGTATATTGGGAACCGA
>JBKJYB010000408.1:0-8845 GCA_046716045.1 Nitrosospira sp. | reverse complement strand
TCATTACATAGCCATTGGCATCAATCAACCCGTCCTGACCATGATTGGTGTAGGGGTCAAGCGCTACGTCAGTGATAACACCGAGTTCTGGAAAGCGTTTCTTCAACTCGCTTACGATGCGGGGTACGAGTCCCATTGGATTGAGGGCCTCGGCGGCGGTCAGACTCTTCAGACCAAGCTCGATAACGGGGAAGATAGCCATCGCTGGTATACCGAGTTGCAGACACTTTTCCGCTCGATACATGAGCAGATCCAGGCTTTGCCGCACCACTCCCGGCATTGAAGCCACCGTCTCTTCGCGTTTCTTTCCATCCAGCACAAATACCGGATAAATAAGATCATCCGAGCGCAAATAATTCTCTCGCATCAGACGGCGGGAAAACTCGTCACGGCGCATGCGCCGCATCCTTTTCTGTGGAAACTGACTAAAAGCTGACATGATCGACCTGAGGAAAAAAGAATAAATCAGATAAAAATTTAAATATTGGGAACTTGTACGCAAATTTTCTATCTTATGAATAGACGGTGTTTGATTGTCTCCCGCTTTTCCTCCCTGAGCGGGTACCTTAATCCCTATTAAGGTAGTTTGCCCCCGGTTTTATTCCCCTTTAACCGGGGGTTTTTTATTTTCGGATTCTTCTGACTTTGCGCAGAATTTAATTCCTGAATCAAACTTGCATTCAATCCAAACCACGTGCCGAGCAAGGCAGTAGCTTCTTCGACCCCTTCCCTGGTCATGCTGGAAAATAATTGTACGCTGCACTGCGGATACGTTTCGCGCAAAAACAGCAGTACATCTTTGAGTATTTTGGCGGCTTCCTGCCTGCTTAGCTTGTCCGACTTTGTAAGCAGCACATGCACCGGTTTTCCCGTTGACGCGAACCAGTCCAGCATCTGCCGGTCAAGCGGAGTCAATGGATGCCGCACGTCCATGATCAGCACCATGCCGTGGAGAGATTCGCGAGTTTGGAGGTAAGTGCTGAGCAGATGTTCCCAATGCTGGCGAATTTCAGCGGGTACTTTAGCATAACCGTAGCCGGGAAGATCAACCAGAAAACGACCGCTCCCCAGTTGAAAAAAATTTATGTGCTGGGTACGTCCGGGCGTTTTGCTGACGAAAGCAAGACGGGCACGATTAGTGAGCGAGTTAATAGCGCTGGACTTACCCGCATTGGAGCGTCCGGCAAAGGCTATCTCCACCCCATCCGGCGGCGGCAACTGCCGCAGTTGATTGACAGTAGTATAAAAAGTTGTGTGCTGAAAGACAGACATATATTTCCAGATCAGCCGCAATGGCAAAAAAAAAGTTCTGACTACATCATCCGCACTTAAGGATCTAGTTTTATAGTGCTTATAGCGGTATTTTCCATACTCTCCCGGGCAATCAATATCAGACCTTCCAGCACCAGATTATCAATCACCCTGACATTCAGGTTAAGTTGGGGTTGTAGCTGTTGTGCCGCGCCGCCACAAAGGATACAGTCAGGCGCATGGCCGAGGGTGGTGGTGAGTAACGCAGCCATGCGCTCCACCGCTCCTGCGAGCGCATGCACCGCACCGCTGTATATGGCATCGGCGGTGCTGTCGGGATAATCGCAAAATGTTCCCTCCTCGGGTTTCAGCGACGCGGTGTGTTCTATCAATGCTTTTTGCATCATATCAACACCGGGGGTGATGATACCGCCGAGAAATTCTCCTGTATCAGAAAGCGCGTCAACGGTCATGGCAGTACCGGCATCCACCACCAGACAACCCTGCCGTTGTAATTCCCATGCCGCAACCAGCGCTGCCCAACGGTCGCTACCGAGCTGCGCGGGGTCCGCGTAGTAATTGCGCACGCCGCACTGATAGGCAACAGCGGCAACCCATTGTGGTTCTGCGCTCCAGCGAGAAAACAGCTCGGACAGAGCTGCCTTCGTGTGTGCGCTGGCAACGTTGGATACCACAATATGCGCAGGCGCCTGCAGGTCTTGCCACTCCCGATCCAGTAGCACCTTCCCGGTTTGCGCCACCATGCCCTGTTTCAGCCAGTTGCTTCCATCATGCAGCCCCCACTTGACGTGGGTGTTGCCCGAATCAACAATCAGCAGAAAGGGTGAAGAAGCTGTCATCCCAAAACCGGCAGCTGTAGCGAGCTCGCCAAAAGGGTGAAAGTCACGTGGCAAAGAAAGTCTTTATGGGCCATAGTGTTAAGCGGAAAAATAACCGGTCAGCTGCCGGATTTAAGTTTATATCATGTCATCCTGCACAGCGTGATCTCGCCGCTGCTGTAGCCACGAATTCCCGCCGCGGTCTGTAGCAGCAGCGATCCGTCAGCAGCTATGCCATGCACCACACCCTCCTGGCTTGAACCATCGGGTAGGCTAAGTGTGACAGGTTTATTTTCGCATACGTGGTGATTCATCCATTCTTTCTGGAACGGGGCAAAGCCCCGATACTCAAATTCTCTTAACATCGTTATAAGATCAATCAATAGTACAGCCAGCAATTTATTGCGGTCTGGCATTTCACCGGTAATGGAAAATACATCCGTCGCACCCTGGTCGATACGGGCCTGTATGTTATCGGGCAATTTCAGGTTCATACCGACGCCGATCACCGCAACGGTGGGGCCAAACATGTCTCCGTGCAATTCGATCAGGGTGCCCGCAAGTTTGCAATAATTAAACATTACATCATTCGGCCACTTAAGTACCGCGCCATTAATCCCTGCCGACCTCAGCGCGCGTATGATAGCTACCCCAACGGCCAGGCTCAAACCTGACAGAAAGCTTGCACCCTGCTGAAACCGCCATAGCAGGGAAAAAGCAAGACCGTCACCCAGGCCGGAATGCCATTGCCGCCCGCGCCGCCCGCGGCCGCGTGTTTGCAATTCGGCTGCGATCACATGAATACTGACATTGCTGGAGCTCAATGCCGCCGCTTTCTGCAGTAACAAGCTACTGGTGGATTCGACGGTATCCAGCACTTCAAGGTTAAAATTATGCGCTTCCTTGCCAAGATATTTCAGAATAGTGTCGCGCTCCAGCCAGCGCACCGGGTCAGGCAGACGATAACCGCGGCCATGCACCTTGTGCACGATCACGCCAACTTCTTCCAGGTCGCGGAGCGCGTTGGATATGCTGGCGCGCGAGACTTCCAGCCTCCGGGCAATAGTCACGCCGGAATGGAATTCACCATCGCTCAACAGGCGCAGAATGGAAAAAGTAAGGGGCTTCATAACAGTCAGTGTAGTGCAAATATCCTCGCCTGTGCTACCGTGGCTTATGGGATTATCTTTTTCGAAGCAACGTCCTTAACCTTAAGGAAATCCTGGAAGGTCCGGCATTTGCCGGCAACGCGCTGCACGGGGGGTTTATCAGCGATTCTCGATACACGATTACTACTATAATAGTTCGTCTAACGCATATTGACATTCCGAGAGGCTGACTTGAAAGATAATCCCGCAACTATCCCCGCCACGCCGCCCGCTTCCAACTTCATCCGCAACATCATTGAAGAAGATAATCGCGCTGGCAAGTGGAATGGACGGGTGGAAACACGTTTCCCACCCGAACCGAATGGCTACCTGCACATCGGCCATGCCAAAAGCATCTGCCTCAATTTTGGTCTCGCGAATGATTATAACGGCGTATGCCATCTGCGCTTCGATGACACCAATCCCGAGAAAGAGGAACAGGAATATGTCGACTCAATACTCGATTCGGTCAGATGGCTCGGTTTCGACTGGGGAAAACACCTCTACTATGCCTCCGACTATTTCGACAAACTTTACGAGTTTGCGGAATACCTCATCAATCAGGGGCAAGCTTATGTGGATAGCCTTACCGCCGAGGAAATTCGCGCGCTACGCGGCACGCTGACCGAGACCGGAAAGAATAGCCCTCACCGCGAACGCGCCATTGCGGAGAATCTCGACCTGTTCCGTCGCATGAAAGCGGGGGAATTCGCCGACGGCGCTCACGTTTTACGTGCCAAGATCGACATGACCTCTCCCAACATCAATCTGCGTGACCCGGTGATCTACCGCATCCGTCGCGCTCATCATCATCGCACGGGCGATAAATGGTGCATTTACCCGATGTACGATTACACGCATTGCATTTCCGATGCGCTGGAGAAAATTACTCACTCTCTTTGCACGCTGGAATTCGAGGATCACCGCCCGCTCTATGACTGGGTGCTGGATCAACTGAAAGACGTTGTTCCATGCCACCCGCAGCAAATCGAGTTTGCGCGGCTGAATCTCACCTATACGGTAATGAGCAAGCGCAAGTTGATCGAACTGGTTGAAAACGGTCTCGTCGATGGCTGGGATGATCCGCGCATGAATACGCTGGCAGGCGTACGGCGTAGAGGCTACACGCCTGAATCCATACGTCTTTTCGCCGAGCGCATTGGTGTCAGCAAAGCCGATTCATGGATAGATGCGGGTGTGCTGGAAGACTGTCTGCGCGAAGATCTGAATGAACGTGCGCCGCGGCGCATCGCCGTTCTGGAACCGCTAAAGGTCATTATCGACAACTATCCGGAAAACGGCGAAGAGGAATGCTTCGCCCCTAATCATCCACAAAAGCCTGACTGGGGAAAGCGCGTCGTGCCGCTATCGAAAATCATCTATATCGAATGTGGAGATTTCATGGAAACGCCCTCCAAGGGCTACTTCCGTCTGTCTCCCGGCGTCGAAGTACGGTTGCGTTACGCCTACATCGTAAAATGCGTTAGCGTTGTGAAGAACGCCAATGGAGAAATCGTTGAAATTCACTGCACCTACGACCCCGATACCAAAAGCGGTACGGCGGGAGCGGAAAAACGCAAAGTCAAAGGTAACATTCACTGGCTGTCGGCAAAATACGCGCAGCAGGCCGAAGTACGGGTTTATGAACGCCTTTTTGCGCATGCCCATCCTGACACTGGAGGAGAAGACTATAAGGCGTCTCTCAATACGCATTCAAAGAAAATTGTCACCGCGTATGTGGAGCCCTCGCTCAATCAGTCTCAGCCGGAAGACCGCTTCCAATTCGAGCGCCATGGTTACTTCATCGCTGACCGCAAGGACACAGGACCGGGCAAGCCGGTGTTCAATCGTGCGGTAACATTACGGGATTCGTGGGGGAAAATTGCCTGATATCCAGGGATATCATAAGAAGTTTTTGTGAATCATAGTGTTAAACTTACTAAATGAACGTTCAACTGCCGGATTCAGGATGATAGGCTGCTTCCCGCCACGCGGCTTATACGCGGTGCCGGGATGTTTTTTTTATTGCGTATTGCTGGTCATAATTTGATTATAATGCGACACTTCCCTTTCACACATTTTTTCGCTAGCATAGGAACATGTAAGAGAATGTAATTTTCAGCATACAGTTTCTGTGTTTCTGTTATCTTGTAGATCCATTCTGACCGGTTCAGACGTATAGCACCGATATACCGCCGCCTTGCCGCACGTCATTAGCCGAATATATTAACCTTTGAACGAGAGCCTCATGAGCCAGCATATCCATTACGTCTCCGATGGAACATTTGAAACGGAAGTATTACAATCGGCCGTGCCCGTGTTAGTTGACTATTGGGCGGAATGGTGCGGCCCGTGCAAGATGATCGCACCCATTCTGGACGAAGTCGCTAAAGAGTATGGAGATCGCCTCAAGGTGGCAAAACTCAATATTGACGAGAATCAGGCTACGCCGCCAAAATACGGTATCCGGGGTATCCCTACGCTTATGCTGTTCAAGAATGGCAACATTGAGGCGACCAAAGTTGGCGCCCTATCCAAATCGCAATTGACCGCTTTTATTGACAGCCATATTTAAACCGGCTAACCTATATAATTATTGCCTCCCTAAAGTAAGCAAAGCGGAACCCGATTGGATCACCGCTTCTAATTCTTGCCCTACCCCATCGCCTTTCCCCAACGTTTCCTGACGCTTTACGCCCCCTGTTTTTCCACCCACGAATTCCGTCCATGCACTTATCCGACCTCAAGAACTTTCACGTCACCGAACTGGTAGAAATGGCCATCGCCAATGAAATAGATGGCGCCAACCGTCTGCGAAAACAGGATCTGATTTTCGCATTACTAAAAAATCAGGCGCGAAAGGGAGAGAGTATTTTTGGCGAAGGCACGCTGGAAGTCTTGCAGGACGGTTTCGGGTTCCTGCGATCGCCAGATACTTCCTATCTGGCGGGCCCTGATGACATCTATGTCTCTCCCAGTCAAATCAGGCGCTTCAACCTGCATACCGGAGATTCGATAGAAGGGGAAATCCGCACACCCAAGGACGGCGAGCGCTACTTCGCGCTGGTAAAGGTGGATAAGGTCAACAATGAGCCACCGGAAAATTCCAAGCATAAAATTCTGTTTGAAAACCTCACCCCGCTTTTCCCCACTCAACGACTGCTGCTCGAACGTGACATCAAAGCCGAGGAAAATGTCACCAGCCGCATCATTGATCTCATTGCCCCCATCGGCAAGGGACAGCGCGGCTTGTTAGTGGCGAGCCCCAAATCGGGGAAAACCGTCATGCTGCAACACATCGCTCACGCGATCGCCGCCAACCATCCCGATGTCATCCTGATGGTGTTGCTGATAGACGAGCGCCCCGAAGAAGTGACCGAGATGATACGTTCGGTCAGAGGCGAAGTGGTCTCCTCCACTTTTGACGAGCCTGCCGTGCGCCACGTGCAGGTCGCCGACATGGTGATCGAAAAAGCCAAGCGGCTGGTGGAGCACAAGAAGGATGTGGTCATACTGCTGGACTCGATCACGCGTCTGGCACGCGCATACAATACGGTGGTACCCGCTTCCGGCAAGGTGCTGACGGGTGGTGTTGACGCCAATGCATTGCAACGTCCCAAGCGTTTTTTTGGCGCTGCGCGCAACATCGAAGAAGGCGGCTCCCTCACCATCATCGCCACCGCTCTGGTCGATACCGGCTCGCGCATGGATGATGTGATCTACGAGGAATTCAAGGGTACCGGCAACATGGAAATCCACCTCGACCGGCGCATGGCGGAAAAACGCACCTATCCGGCGATCAACGTCAACCGCTCCGGCACCCGCAAGGAAGAATTGCTCATCAAGCCGGATGTGTTACAGAAAATCTGGGTACTACGCAAGCTGCTCTATCCGATGGATGACATGGATGCAATGGAATTTTTGCTCGACAAAATCAAGGCCACAAAAAACAACGCGGATTTCTTCGATTCGATGCGGCGGGTATAGTAATCCGCAATTGAAACTGATGCTGATCCCCATGTAATTGCAATCACTTTAATGGATGCCGGCGATAACAATTCAGGATGGTGTGCCTTGCGCGCCTGATCCGGCCACCATCATGCGGAATCGGCTTGATGTAACAAAGCCGCATTTAGCTCACCATATATCACCGCGTAACAAACGCACTGTTGCAACCCCTTCCGGATTAAAGGATAATATGCGCCTTTCCGTTCCGCAGTCTGCTGAGCGGATAAGATCAAGGATCAAACCATGAAACCAGAAATTCATCCGGATTATCAGGAAATCGCCGTGACCTGCAGTTGCGGTAATACATTCCAGACCCGTTCCACCATGAGTAAACCCCTTCATATTGAAGTGTGTTCGCTCTGTCATCCGTTCTATACAGGCAAACAAAAAATCGTTGACACCGCCGGGCGGGTTGAGAAATTCCGCCAGAAATATGGCAAGAAAACGGAAAAGCAAGCAACCGCTTAAGATTATTTACCATTTTTTTAAGTGGCAGCTAAGGTAGCAAAGATAATAAGAAGGTAAAAAAGGGCAGCTTCAAGCTGCCCTTTTTATTTCCTGCAACCTTTTCGTATTTCAATCGTTATATTACGCCATGAGGATCTCATCCACACTTAAATTTACCGTTGCGCTCAGCGCCGTGATTTTATTTACCGGTTGCGCGGTAAATCCGGTTACCGGCAACCGGAACTTCACGCTCATGTCGGAAGCCGGCGAAATGAGCAAGGGGCGGCAGGCCGCCGCGGAAATTCAGAAGAAATATGCCAGTTACGATCTACCAGCCCTCCAGCATTATGTTAATGAAGTCGGACAAAAACTCGCGAAAAAGAGCCACCGGCCACAGCTTGAGTATCATTTCACTGTCGTCGACAGCCCTCAGGTAAACGCCTTTGCCCTCCCCGGCGGTTATATTTATGTCACGCGCGGTATTCTGGCATATCTTAATTCCGAAGCCGAGCTAGCCGCTGTGCTGGGGCACGAGATTGGTCACGTCACGGCACGGCACAGCGTACAGCAATATAGCGCCGCCACCGCCGCCAATGCCGCCGCCACAATTGGCGGCCTGGTGGCTAGCATATTTGTGCCGCAAATGGGTGGACAACTGGCACAAGGTCTTCAAAGTCTTCTGGGGCTTACCGGCA
The DNA here is from genome assembly GCA_046716045.1 of Nitrosospira sp. GTDB lineage: Bacteria > Pseudomonadota > Gammaproteobacteria > Burkholderiales > Nitrosomonadaceae > Nitrosospira. The sequence continues at coordinate 457 of JBKJYB010000408.1, read as the reverse complement.
GTGCCCTCCTTTCGGGCTACGGCCGTAGCCATGAACTGGAGGCGGACCGCCTAGGTGCCGAGTATCTTGCGCGAAGCGGTTATGATCCGCAGGCGATGATCAAAGTCATCGGCGTACTCAAAAATCAGGAGTTGTTTGATATTGAAGCCGCCAAGCAGGAAGGACGCGAACCGCGCCGTTATCATGGCATTTTTGCCACGCACCCTGACAATGACACACGCTTGCAGGAAGTGGTTGGCGAAGCGAACCAATACATCGAGCCGAGTGCCACGGATGATCGCCGCGCGGAATTTCTGCGCCAAACCGAAGGCATGATTTTTGGCGATGCCGTCAACCAGGGGATCGTGCGAGGAAATACGTTTCGACACAAGGAGATGGGCTTCATGTTGTCGTTTCCGCCCGATTGGCGTATACGCAATAAGCCCGAGGAAATTGTGGCGACGAGTCCCGACGGGGA